>JBHLOJ010000005.1:0-74130 GCA_048940605.1 Promethearchaeota archaeon | reverse complement strand
TTTTTGGTAAGACATCATGATTATAACCACCTTCCAGAAGAGCATAACGTCTTCCCTTACACAATTTTTCTGAATATTCTTTCATAAGACGACCCAATTCATAGTAATTTTCAGGATATAACAAATTGCCCCAATCTTCAATACCTTGATCAAATCCAGCACTCGCGACAAAAATATCAATTTCTTTTAAATTTTGCATATAATCTTCGACTTCTTTAATATAATTGATATGACCACTTGAATTTGGATTTAATATCTTCACCTTAAAACCATCATTCCTATTTGTGAGAATATTAATGTTACCATCACCAGTATGAAGATCAAAATCTAAAATAAAAGCAGAACCTATTTTTCCCTCTGAAAATAATTTCAACAGACTTATACTTATATTGTTAAAATAACAAAATCCCCAGCAAGAGTCTGCTGAAGCGTGATGACCCGGGGACGAATTACTGCAAAAGTAGGATTTCCGTTATATCCTTCCTCAGCAGCCAAAATTGATCCTCCTGCAGCTAATGAAGCCAATTCATATAATAATGAATCTCTCTTAATATAATTGAAGTGTCTTTCCGTATGAGCTCGTAGTATATCTTCTTTTGCAGCTGGTTTTGGTGTAATAAATTCGAAATCTTTATTTCTAGATAATAACTCAATTATACCTTCTAGACGACCTACTTCGGCAGCAGGATCCATTGCATAATTTGAATTATAATATCTCTCATGAAATACAATTTTCATTTGATACATTCTCCATTTGAATTAAATGATAGTAAAAGGAATTGCAAAATAAAATTTGTTTTTTTATTGCATTTCTAGAAGAATTAGGAAGATTATTCTTTTCATAATCTTTTTCTAAGTATTTCAATCATATCTTTAGTCATCGAGGACAAGTCATATATAGGATTCCAATCCCACTCTTCACGAGCTAGGGAATCATCAATAGTTTTAGGCCATGAATCTGCAATCTCTTGCCTAAAATCTGGCTTATATTCAATTTCAAACTCCGGAATATGTTTCTTAATTTCCGTTGCGAGTTCACCAGCTGAAAAGCTCATACCAGTAATATTATAAACCCGTCTTTTTAATCTAGAATTTTCTGCCTCTAACAAATCAACCATACATTTAAGGCAATCAGGTTGATACATCATAGGTAGTACTGTATCTTCTCTTAAAAAACAAGTATATTTCTTGTTCTTAATAGCTTCATAAAAGATTTCCACAGCATAATCAGTAGTTCCACCCCCAGGTAATGTTTCACTACTGATAATTCCTGGCAATCTCATTGATCTAACATCGAGATTATATTTCTTGTAGTAGTATTCAGCTAGTAACTCCCCCGTTACTTTTGTAATACCATACATTGTAGTTGGTTGCAGTACAGTAGTATTAGGCGTATTTTCTCTTGGAGTTGTAGGACCGAATGCTGCGATAGAACTTGGCCAAATTATTCTATCAACCCCATAACTTCGACCCACCTCCAAAACGTTGATTAATCCGTTAATATTAATATCCCACGCAGTTTGAGGAATTTTCTCTCCAGTGGCTGAGAGGATTGATGCCATATGATAAATTGTATCAATTTCATATTCATATAATGCTTCTGATAATCTATTCCTCTCTAACGCATCTAAATAAATTACTGGACCTGAATTTTTAATAACATCTGGAAGTGGAGTTTTTCTTCCCGTCGCAATAACATTTTCATTTCCATATTTTTTTCTTAGAAAAGGTACTAACTCGCTCCCTATTTGCCCCGCTGCGCCTATAACAAGAATTCTTCTCATTTTTATCAGATATTAACATATAAAGTTGATAGTATAATTCATAATTTACTCCATAAAAAAAGTTTATTTATTATTTTCCCACTTTTTACCCCTATGGTTCTAATGAGAAAAACTAAAATAGTTTTCAAAATACCAATAACTTATAATTTCACTTACTTGTTTTATAAAAAAATTATGGTGATATAATGAAAAGAGATCCTGTCGCATTCCTTAAAGAGGATATGATTGAATTAAGAAAAAATAACTTAGAGTGGATAATTAGATACTTAGAACAAGGATCTAAACCCCATTCTACCGTTGATGGTAAAGAAGTACTGATGTTAAATACTAACAATTATCTTGGTCTCGCAACCCATCCAAAAATTATACAAGCTACTATAGATGCTACGAAAAAGTATGGCGCTGGTGCAGGAGCTGTACCTGTTATTGCTGGAAGTTTTGATTTAACACGAGAGTTTCAAGAGAAATTTGCCAAGTTTAAAGAAGTAGAAGCCTCTCTTTTATGTCAAACTGGATTTGCAGTTAATTCAGGATTAATCCCCATGTTAGTAGGAAAACCTGATATCGTAGTGTCTGATGAATTGAATCATGGATCTATTATCGATGGTGTACGTCTGTCTGGAGCAAAAAGAATAATTTATAAACACACTGATGTTGGGGATTTAGAAAGACAATTAAAAGAAGCTGAAAAGGAGGGAGCAAGACGAATTTGTATAATAACCGATGGTGTCTTCTCTATGGATGGAGATATGGCTCCTTTACCGGGAATAGCAAAAGTAGCAGAAGACTTTGGGGCTATGATTTTTGTAGATGATTGCCATGGAGAGGGTGTTCTAGGAGAAGGTAGAGGAATTGTTGCTCATTTCAACCTACAAGGAAAAGTTCATGTAGAAGGAGGATCAATGAGTAAAGGTTTTGGCGTTTTTGGTGGCACTGTTGCGGGTTCAAAAAATTTAATCGAATTTTGTGCGAATAAAAGCAGAACCTATTTACTCAGCACGGCACATCCACCAGGTGTCGTTGCTGCTAATATTGCATCTATTGAAGTGGTCGAGAATGAGCCACAACATGTTAAAAATGTTTGGGAAAATACAAATTACTTTAAAAAAGAAGTTCAAAGTATGGGTTATAATACAGGAAATTCGGAAACACCAATCATTCCATTAATAATTGGAGATCCTGGTAAAGCCCAAGAGCTAGCCAGAGTGCTTTTTGAAGAAGAAAATATATACGGCACTCCTATTGTATTTCCAATGGTAGCAAGAGAACTCTCGAGAATCAGAGTCCAGATGAATGCGTTGTTAACAAAAGAAGACTTAAATATGGCTTTAAGTGCGATTGAAAAAGTTGGAAAAAAATTAAAAATTATTTAAAATCTAGTTTTATTTCATTTCTTACTATTCTTTTCATTAGTTATAGTGGTTTACACAATATCATTTTAACTCGTAGTGTGTCAAATAGGCTGGTAGGTGCAGGTTTAATAACGCATACGGTATCTGCTCCTCGACCAGTTCCTCCTATACAGATAATATCTCTTTCTAGATCTTCTATTAAACCAGCATCAGCCGCCATAATTGCGATTTCCATACAAACTTTCATCCCTTGACTAAAATTTGTTCGTAGATATTTGGCCATTATTTCAACAGGACCCCATTGTTTTAACGAAATTCTCATACTCCTCTCCGGACCGGCAAAAGCATGCGTGCCTATAAAGAATTTCAATCCCGCATTTTTTAGATTTGCCATTTTCTCTTCAGGGAATTCTTGTCTATTTTTTACTCCTACAAAGTAATATGAATGTGTAATAACTACCAAATTATATTCATTTGGGCTAAAATATTCAAGAGATTTTTCTGCTGTTGTACCTGTGGTGCTAGCCATTATAATATCTTTAATTTTAAATTGATCAGCATATTTTTTAGCGATCTCTAAGGCTTTTTCTGTATTACTAGGACCTCCATTTTCAAAATACATTACTTCAAGATTTAAATCAGCCATGTTCATCAAATTTCTTATTCTTTAATATTATAAATAAAATTTCTTTTCTTAAGTGATTTTAGTTAAATGAATTTTATTAAGATGGTTGATGTTTTAAATAGATTGATATAGTTTTAAAAGGGTAAAAATCTAAATACATTTAATTGTTAATTAATACAAATTTAACTACAATTATGTGATATTTATATGAGTGAAAGAAAAATATCTTTGAAGGAAAGAGTATTATTTGGCACAAATGCTTTTCCCGATCAGTTAACATATCAAGCGTTTACTATCTATGTTTTTACATATTACTTTGCCGTTGTACATCTTAGTATGCTTGAAATGTGGATCGGATTTGTTTTATGGGGCATTTGGAATATGTTTAATGATCCTCTTTTAGGTACATTAAGCGAAAAAACAAAACAGAAAGGTAAATTAGGAAAACGCAAATTTTATTTAATAATTTCCTTTATTCCGCTATCATTAATTATGATATTTCTTTTTACAGTAAGCTTGAGAAACCCATTAAGCAATAAAATGTTTGATTTTGAATTCTGGTATTTTCTAGGAATAATCTTTACATTTGAGCTATTTTATACGATGTTTTCAGTAAATACAAATGCCATCTTTCCCGAAATGTTTCCTACCGAAAAGCAGAGAGGGAGTGTAAATATATTTATAAAAAGCTTTACTATGATTGCAGTAATATTGGCTTCTTTTATTCCCACAATTATTATTACGCCTTTAGTTCCAACGATAGATCCTAAAATTGACCCACTAGGATATGCTACCCAAGTTGATAAAATACGATCTGAGTATATTATATCAGGCATAATTTTGGGTGCTATAGTTTTAATTATGGCAGTATTATTTATATTTTTTGGTGTAAAAGAAAAAGAAGAACAACTGAGTGATTTTGAAAAGAGGCCAGGCTTCTTTAAATCATTAAAAATAACATTTTCAAATAGAACCTTTATTAAATTTACATTTGGAAATATGTTAATTTGGTATTGTTTTAATGTGTTGTTAACAGTATTCCCTCTCTATGCAGTTTATGTGCTTGGAAGGGATCAAGGATCTTTATTAATTGGAGTAACTTTAGCGATAGCACTTCTTTTTGCTGCCTTTTTTATGCCCCTTCAAGCATGGATTCGAAAAAAACTAGGCACACGTAAGGGATTAATGATAGGTATGGGAATTTGGATAATTACATTATTTCCTTTGATACTTTTATCAAATAATGATATAAGTAGAATATTATCATTTGTAGTTTTTGCATCAATAGGATTTGGATTGTCTGCTGTACTATTTTTTATCGATTTAATTCATGGTGATGTAATTGATCAGGATGCCCTTAAATTTGGGGTGAGGAGAGCTGCTAGTTATTATGGTGTAAATGCATTTATACACCGATTTTCAATGATACTTGGAATTACAACTATTTATATAATATTTTCTGGAACTGGTTGGAGTGAATACGCACCGATTGTTGATAACCCTGTTCTAAGAGAGATTGGCATAAAACTTCTAGTGTTTGTATTTCCATCTTTAGCTCTTGTTGGTTCAATTCTTTTATTCAAATCTTATGAATTGCATGGTGATACTTTAAAAAAAATGAGAACAGAATTAAAAGAACATCCCGAATTAAAATTAAAATAATTTTATTCTTTATTTTTATTTTTTCTCAATTTATTTGCAAGGATTACATAATGAACAAGGAATCCCACAAGCATATATCTCACACATGTCTGAAGGATCCCATCTTGAATAAAGTACAAGTAATTAAAGTAGAATCAAATAGACTTAATCTATAGACATTATTTTTTTTTCTATTTCGATTATTATTTTATATATCAATTTAAAATTTATATATAAGGAGATTTCAAAGTAATTATATGGAAATCTATAATAAATATATTAGAAAGTATTATTCAGAATTAATTCTTGTTAGCATACTATTTCTATTCTTTTTCCAGTTGATATCGGATTTTATTGAGTCGATTTATGCGTTGAACCTTATTGAAGTTGAACTAAATGAGAATATAGCTGCTGCCCTTTTCTTATTAAGTCCAATTATATTAGTTATACCAATATTTAAAAAAGAATTCCCAGATAAAGGATTGGTAATTATCGGAGAAGTAATGGTAATCTGTAGAATTTTAGAACCAATATTTAATACTCAAATAAAGATGATCTTTACTGGTATGGGTGTTTTCTGCTTTATGCTATTCTTCCCTGCTTTTCTCCAATCAAAATCAAAAGGAAATGAAGAGAAAAACAGTTTATTAATAGGAATTGAATTAAGTATAGGATTAGGAATGGCAATTCTTTTCAGAACTTTAGGTTCTACACTTGATCTGACATACCATTTTTGGTTTTTATGGATTGGATGGGTTCTTGCTGCAATTGCAGGAATCATGCTGATAAATTTTTTAAATACTGATCGGATGACAAAAATTTTTGGAGAACGAATTAATTCTTCTGATCCTTCACACATTCAAGAGAAAAAGGGAAGTAAATGGAAAATTCTTGGCTTAAGTCTTGGTATTACAAGTATTTTAGTACTCATTTATTTCGCTTTTAGTAGTCCAGTTGTAATTTCAAGATGGACTGAAGGTAACTACACCGCAATCACGATATTTACAATTATCGCAATAACAGCCTTTATTTTTCTTGTAGCCTTTAAGCCTGATATAATCAATATAATTACATTTAGGGGAATTTTATTCTGGAATGGTCTTTTTGTTCTTATGCTTGTGTTAACAATAGGAGTCCATCAAATTCCTTTCTTGTTTATATCATCATACCCAGTATATGCTCCTACTACTACTTTACTACATCATATTCCACTATATATTATGCTTATTCTTTCACCAATAATATTAATAGATTTTACATTGTTAACAAGAGAATTATTTAGGAGTAAACCCTCTATTCGAAAGATTGGTGTAAGTTTTTTTATATCATCAGTATATCTTTTGCTAATGATTTTTTCCGCTGTATTTACTATAGTTTGGGATTATGTGCCTTATGTTGGAGCCTTCTTCAGAGATATGATCTGGTTTGTATTTCTAGTTGTCGGATTAGTAATAGCTTTACCAATTTTATTAGTTAGAAAGGATTCACTATTATTTACAAAACAGTCAAGAAATAAGTTCAAATCCAGGCTCAAGATTTCAGGATTAATATTCATCATATGTATTGGTACTATTTTAGGTGTAGCAGTGCTTGAAAAAACAGATAAAGAAGATGATATAGACAATCCAATACGGATTTTATCTTATAATATTCAGCAAGGTTTTGATGAAAATGGTGATAAAAATTTTGAAGGACAATATGAAGTTATAAAAAATGCTAATGCTTCAATAATTGGATTACAAGAGTCCGATACATGTAGAATATCTAGTGGAAATGCAGATATCGTAAGATATATCAATAATCGATTAAAATATTATTCATATTTCGGTCCAAAGACAATCACTGGTACTTATGGTATTGCTCTTTTATCAAGATATCCTATTAAAAACGCAAAAACATTTTATATGGAAAGTGAAGGAGAACAAACAGCAACTATCGAAGCTAAAATAATAATTGGAACTATTACCTACAATGTATTTGTTACTCATCTTGGGAATTTTATAGACCCAACTATCCCTCCATTTGATAGATCTCAAATTATTCAGCAAGAACAATTATTAGAAAGAATTGGGTCAAAAACAAATGTTATTTTAATGGGAGATTTTAATTTTCAACCTTACACTGAACAGTACAATATTACTATAGTGCACCCTTTAGATGATTGTTGGCAAATCGCAAATTCAACTTTAATTGGTGATGTTCCAAATGATTGGGTGACTCGACTTCCTGCTGAAAGAATAGATCATGTGTTCATTTCACCTGATTTAACTGCTTTAAGTAATTATGTTGAAGTAACTTATTTCGGTGGTTCAGCGGCAGATCATCCTGCGGTATTAACTTCAATTTCAATATAAAAATTTTTCTTTTATTATATTAATTTAAAGTTTTAATCCCTATTTTTTCTTAGAAAAAAAATAAGAATTAGTTTATTTACAAGGATTTTTTAAAGAACAAGGAACTCCACATGCGCATTTTCCACACATATCCGACGACCCTAATTCAGAATACCGTCTACCATTTTTTAAACAAATTTCATAACACCTATGACGATCAAAAGAATCTAAATATAAAGCGTCAAATGCACATTTATCAACACATTGAGTACAGCTTCCATCCTGAAAATAAAGACAATTTTCGTCCTCGTTTCTTTCAGTAGCTTCAATTTTGGCTGAAGTTATTAAGCTTCCTAATCTCCCACAACATCCTTTTTCAGTTATCAACAAATTATGTAAACCAAATTTTCCTAATCCAGCGATATAACCAATATGCTTATGAGACCAATAGCACATTAATTTATTCTTATCAAAATCGTTTGTTGGAGGAATTTCAAAATAATCATAATTTTTTTCTTTTAAAGATTTACCAAGAAACTTCGTTAAATTTACTATTAATTGATTTGTCTCGATGTATGCAATTGCCCACTTTTTTGAAGCATTCATACCATTAGAATTGCTAAATACAACATCTTCATTAAATGGGATAAAAAAGCTAATAATACTGTTAGCATTCTTAAGTAATTCATGCGGTAACTTATGATCTTCGTCAACTACTTGCTTTAATTGTAGAAAAATAGGATCTTTAGCGTTAGCAAAAGCTATAATGGATTCACCCCATTTGGTCTCAATATTATTTACAACCTTAAAATCTTCAATAAAACCATTAATGAGGTCCTTAATTTCTTCTTGCATAACTAAAATCTTGGAAAAATTTTCTTTAAATGAATTAAAGGTAATACAACAATTAACTTTTTTATAAAAAATTTCAATGATTTTCTGATTTTAATTGTACGGATGTGGTAGAAACATTGATGCTGGTATAAAATTGCTTTAACTTTAATTGTAATGATTTTATACTTGGGTATTGACGTTATCTTCTAATTTTTAATTGAAAAAATAATCTCTCCATCATAACTGTAAACCTTTTAAATATTCATGATAATTTAAACAATAGATATAATAATTTTAACAAGGCGAGTTAATAATATGACATTATGTTTTGTGTTAATGAAAGTTAAAGCTGGGTTTGTAGTATCAGTTGTCAACGAATTAGAGAAAATATCAGAAGTAAAAGAAACATATCCCGTAACAGGAGGTATCGATATCATAACAAAAGTAGAGGGTAAAGATGTAGAGACCATCGCTAAAACCATTTTAGCCAAAATTCATAAAATCGAAGGCATCGATAGAACACAAACTCATATTGTAGTGCCGCTTTAATAATAATTGAAAGGTGTTAGAAAATGATAGAAAATAATCAAAATGTAGACTATTCCATGCCACGTCAATGTGGCTTGTATCCTCCTCCTCCAATTGAATATAAGAAGGCACGAGCTCTCGCGTTAGTATTTCAATGTGTACCAAACAAAAAGAAATTCTATTTACCTAAGGAATTAAAATCTATAGAAGGAAGCCTTGACACTCTTCTTATATTGGAGTATCCTGATACTTCAATCGGTCCTTATAATGAGGCCTTACTTATATTAAGCTGTACATATCAAAATAAACCGGGAGTATTCATTTATAGCATATATGTGGATGACGACGTAGCATTAGCAGCAGGGAGAGAAATATGGGGAATTCCTAAGAAAATCGCTGAAATTAGTCTATCTAAAATCAAAAAAAATAAAATAAATGGAACAGTTTCAAGAAAAGGGAAAAAAATTTTTGATGCTAGTGCTGAAATTTTAGACTCTGAACCAGGTTTAAATCCCAGGGATATGTTTGAAAGTTTACCTTTTTACAATTTGAAAATAATCCCAGATGTTGCAGATAATACAAAACCAGCACTTCGACAGTTAACTGAGACATCTATAACAATAGAAAAGGTATATACTCAAAATGGTGCTTTAGTTAATTACTTAAAAAGTCAAAAATCTCAATATGATATTTCATATGAAGTATTAGAGGGTGCCGTTAAGGATTTAGGGGGTTTTTATGCGGAATACGATTTTATATTACCAAATGGAAAGATTTTAGAATAATTGTAAAACATAAACATTTTGCCTGAATTATCGAAATTTCTGATATATGTTGAAAACTATTAATCCTACATAACCAAGAGCAGTAAAAACGGTAAACCACTCTAAAATTGGAGTTTCTAAGAAGAATACGAACAATAGATTAATAATAGCTACTATTATTCCATATATAAAAATCCATTTAATAAAATCGGGATGAAAATATAAAGCTAATGACGATAGGATTAAGATTGTGAGATTTGCATTAAAAAATACTTCAGACCAGAATACGTGTGGTGCTATAAAATCTTCAGAGTAAATCCCAATCATAATCAATGCAAATCCTGAAAAACAACCTATACCTTGAATTACTCTAATAGCATTTTTATACCAGGATTCATCCGTATACCACGTATTCAACCCTAAAAAAAAAGGAAATAACATTATTCCTGTTAAGATACAACCAAGGTTATAAAGAATTGCCCCATTTGGGTTATAGCTAGAATTCCCTAAATCACTAAGCCAATTATCTAATGTACTAAATGGTGGTGGAAATAAAGCAAGCGAAGTAAAAGTAAAGATACAATAAAGGAGTATAACAAGTATTCCCGTATAACAGCTTATCGGCCATTTTAATTTAATATTTAGTTTCATCCGATCACTATTTTTTTTCTATAATAGAGTAATTAGAATTTACACCAATTTCAATAAATATTTTTTTGTTCTGTGTTCCAAACTATATCTTCCTAATGATTTCACGGCTAATTACAACTAGACACAACATTTAAATATGTAAATTGATATATGTTAAATGTGAATTGTCAATCAAACATTGACAAAACCATATAAATAAAAATAAGGAGGTAAAAATTATGTCAGATACAAAAGAAAATGAAACTGTAAATACAAAAAATGAGGAACTTTCTGAGCAAAAAACTAATATTGAAGAAACTCCTAAAGAAAAAGTTAAAAAAGGTGCAATTCAGTTAAGACGACATAGACCACTTTCAATTTTTAGACAATTTGATCATTTGTTCGATGATTTAGATAGATATTTCAGTAATTTTTGGAGACCTTCAAGATTATGGGATTTAGAGCCTTTCAATCTTAAAATTTTTGATGAAGATGAGTTTTTCCGAACACCTCTTACAAATATAGTTGATAATGGTGATAATTATAGTATTTCTGCTGAAATACCTGGTTTAGATAAGGGAGATATAGAGATTTCAGTTCATGATGGCATTCTAGAGATTAAAGGAGAGCAAAAAAATGAACATGAAGAGAAAAAAGATGGGTATGTCAGGAGAGAATTTCATAGCTCAAGTTATCATAGATCTTTTACGATACCTGAAAACATCGATGAAGAGAATATTGACGCTAAACTTGATAAGGGAGTTTTAACTCTGAAATTACCAAAAAATAAAGAAGAGAGAAAGGAAAAGAAAAAAATCGAAATTAAATAATTTTTATTATTATATTTTATTTTTATTTAAGTTTCTCTTTCAAGTTTTTTTTTCAAATATTCGATATTTTCTTGAATAGTTTCTGTGATAGGTTCTTGACTCAACTCAAGACGCTGTAAGATTTCCATAGCTTCTTCAAACATTCTCAAGGCTTCTGGGAATTGTGTTCGCTTATAATATACACCGGCGATATTAAAAAACTTGAATGAAATCATTTGTATTGCTGTTATTAGAATCCATACTACCATAAAAGAAGTTAAAATCCATTCAATCAATGGTTCTCGTGTGATTAAAAAAAGTACTAATATAATAGATACACTAAATCCAAAATACGACAAAGCTTTTTTAAATTTTGGACCTGAATATAGTTTAGATTGAGGCCCTTTATACATTAAAACACTATAGAGATCAATATAAAAACATGTACCAACAAAACTAACCCACGCTACGAAACCATGGAACATGAGAAATAAATCAATATAAGTCTCATCTGGAATTATTCCCACTAAAGCAATACAAACTGAAGAAAATATAGAGACGCCAGTAGCAAGTCTTCGAATACTTTCTTTTATATTTACTAATTCTCTTTCGAGAGTAATAAAAAAAGGAATGCTTAAGGAACCTGCAATTACAAAACTTATGCTAAATAATGATTTAGCTTCTCCTCTCCCTAAAGAACTTACAGGTTTGAGTAATGGACTATATCCAGGAGTAAAAAAAACAGCTAGAATTAAAAGAGTAGTTGCAGTTAATATTCCAAACAAACCGAATAAGACTTCCATTTTTTGTTCTATTATAGCCAATTTTTTAGTCCTCTCTAAATCTATCTTTTAAAACTTTCTCATTAGGAATATGATTATTATATTTTATAAGAAATATCAATATTTAAACGATTTATTTTAAGATCAAATTACATTAATCAAATTTTTATATTCAAGAATATTTGTTATTTACTATAATTTAATTTTAAGAAACATAATTTTTACTGATTATACATATGAATAAACCTCAAGATATATTTAAGTTTAAAGTTACTGTCGTTGGAGATGGTATGGTGGGAAAAACTAGTTTAATTCAAAAATTTACTAAAGGTAGTTTCCAAAAAGAATATATAAAAACATTAGGAGCCCAATTTTCGAAATATGTAGAGGAAATAGAAAATGATCAATGCTTGTTATTTTTTTGGGATATCGCTGGTCAGGATGAGTTTCATTTCTTACGTCCATCTTTTTATAAGGACAGTAGAGCAGGAATAATTGTTTATTCACTTGAAGAAAATAAGCTTGGTAAGGAAAGTCTTAAGAATGTTATACATTGGTATGACGATTTAAAGCAATTTTGTGGAGCCATACCTATTATAATTTTCGCTAATAAAGTTGATCTTGTTAATAAGGATAATATAGATAATGCTAAAATTGAAAGATTAGTAAAGAAAAAAAACCTTCTTGGTTATTATTTAACCTCAGCGAAAACAGGCGAACGTGTATATGATGCCTTTCAAGCTATAATCAAAAAATTATACCATGAATCTAAAGCGACCCTTAATGAATTAAAGGATTCAAAATAGAATCATCCTCTCTTTAAAAGAAGTAATAGTAGAAAATGCAAAGCAGTTATTAGATATTTTAAATAATGAAGATGGAATTAAAATAAAAGATGCAATCATAACTGCAGAACATTTCAAGGGTATGACTTCTTTAATATAGTTTTCTTCTTAGTATATTTTAAGAATTATATCATCTAAATCTCTTTTAGGAACATGCATTTTCCCGTCAGAGTCTTTCCAATATTTGAATGAATCTTTGTAAGTTTCCATGACAGATTCTTCATCTGGATATCCTAAACTAATGACTTGCTTTAAATCATAATGTTCAGGGATCTCTAATAATTCTGGTATTTTTTTATAATCTATCGCAGCCATCCAACAACTTCCAATTCCAAAGTTTATTGCACCAAGTAATATATTCTCAACAGCGGCTCCTACATCAAAATCTACAAATGGTCTTTTAATTTTTGTGTTTACAAGCACTATTATATATGCAGTAGGTTCTCTTCCCGGTTCTGGGGTTCTCTGTTCCTCAGGTAGTGATCCTGCCCATCTTACCAATGGAAATAATTTTTTTCTCATTTCCATATTTTCAACAATAATATATTCAATCGCTTGAATATTCCTTGCCGCAGGAGCAACACGAGCAAAATCTACTAATTTTTTTAATATATCTAAAGAGAGTGGGTCTTGTTTAAATCTCCGTATGGTCCTCCTTTTGTTTATAATTTCTTCTAGATCCATATTATTTCAAATTTAAAACTATTATTTTGATTTAAATAAAGTTTCTGCTACTTTATAAAAACTTTGCTCTACATTTTTACCTGTTAATGCAGATGTTTCAGCATATTCAAAATTAAAAGTTTTAGCAATCTCTAAGGCTTCTTCAGTAGGAATTTTTCGCTCACCTATTAGATCTTCCTTATTTCCTAAAATTAGCCCTATTATTTCCTGCTCATATTTTCTTATATCATTAATCCAATTAGAAACACTTTCAAATGATTTACGGTTTGTCAGATCAAATATTAGAATCACGGCGTCGGTACCTTTATAAAAGTGTCTTCTCATTATTTCAAATTTTGATTGTCCTGCGATATCCCACAAAATTAGATTGATGTGTTTATCTCCTAATGATACTAGTCTTTCGGAAATGCTTACACCAAGGGTAGGCACATAAGTTCGCATAAAAGCGTTATCTGTGAATCTTAAAATTGTACTAGTTTTTCCTACTCCTGGATCACCACATACGATCAATTTGAAATTATACTCTAGTAATTCTTCTTTAATTTCCTCCTCAGGAAAAGCTTCTATTTCAGAAGATGTTATTTCTTTTTGATATAAATCATCTAATAATTCAGTTAATTTTTGACGGAAATGATGTATCTCAATAAAGATTTCATCACTTTTTGCTTCCCCATTTTCTAAAACAATAAGGTTGTTAGCACATTCAGAAAATATGGGCTCAAGATATTCCATATACTTATAAAAAATAGGATCATCCGTCTCATTAAACAACAGGGCTATTGATGATAATGCTACACCTCCTCGTCGAGAGTCATCTTCTCTCTCAATATATTTTATAATTCCTTTTAATTTGAAGGCAGGGAAAGGCATTATTACTAATGAATTAGGAACTATTCCTTGATCAGTGGTAAGCATAGTAATAGTTTTAATACTTACACCCATACGAATCTTTTCTGGTAAATCAAGTGGAATCCATAAAACAGGATTCGGACCGAGGTTTTCATCAAGCGAAGTATATATGATTGCTTTGATAATCTCTTGAGACATAGTTAATGAACTTGTGAATATATCACAATGGTTTTTTAGGAGTTTAATAGTTTATCTTAAAGAATATAAATAATAGAATACAGAATCCTATATATCCTTATAAGTATAATCACAATTTTTATATTTTTCGTGAAAGAAGTCTTTCACGAAGAAATTTAGTGTTTTTTACATTCTAGACTTGTAAAGTATTTTAGCGAGAGTTGTGAAGGCATAATCTACATTTTCTCCCGATAAAGCTGACGTTTCAAGATACTCTAAATTAAACTTTTGGGCTAATCTTTGAGCATCCTCACTAGTAATTTTCTTTTCATTCTCCAAATCTTTTTTATTACCAATGACATAACCTATAAGATCTTCGCCACGTAATTCCATTTGTTTTTTAATGTCCGAAAACCAAACGGGGATATTACTGAATGTTTCAGGATTTGTTAAGTCAAAAACTAAAAATACCGCATCGGATCCTTGATAAAACTGTTTTCTCATAATTTTAAATCTTTCTTGACCTCCCACATCCCATAAAACAAGTTGAATAATTGTAGAATCATCAGCTCTAAAAATTTTATTAGAAACATGAACTCCCATCGTAGAAACATATGATCTCCTAAATGCATTATTCGTATATCTTAAGACTAAACTTGTTTTTCCAACGGTCGGATCCCCAACTACAATTATCTTAAATTGAAAATCAATCATACTTCGATCTATGGCTTGATCTAAAGCTTCGATTTTAGATTCTTTTAATTCTTGATTTCTCAGATACTCTAAAAGTTCAGTAATTCCATTTTCAAGGTTTATTAATTCATTTAAAAATTGGTCTTCATTTGCATTAGATTTTTCTAAGAACGTAATATTTTGAACAATTTCATTAAAAGGAACTGAAATTTCCTTTATATATTTATAAAAAATTACATCATCCATTTCTTGAAACAAAACTGTGATATTGGCATGACCAACGCCACCTCGTTTATCAGGATCTTCCCATTGCATATATTTAGTCAATCCTTTTAATTGTAAGGATGGAAATGGTAATACGACCAAGGATTCAGGTATAAGTCCTCCCTCACCTGTAAGAACCGCAAAAGTTTTGACACTAATATGGAGTAAATCTAATTGAGAAAAATCCTCTGGTAGGTATACTTTAGGATTAGGACCAATCTGCTCATCTAGAGTATTGTATATAATGCCCCTAATTATTTGTCTTTCCATAATAGTCGAAGGATGATAGTAATATTCAATTGTTCAATTGTAAAATATTCGGATATAACTAATAATAAAATTTTTTAATATAAATAATAATCGATAAGGAAAAAAAAAGAATTAACCTTTTAATCCAAAATACATCAACCAAAATGAACTAAGATAACCTATTCTTACTATAACCATAAGAATTCCAGGAGCTGTTAATCCTTCTAATAAGCCAAATATACAAAAGCATAAAGAACCTGCTGATAAATACAAGAAATTTTTTCTAACTACTCCTGAGGATTCTAGACCTTTAATTAGAAATCCCAATCCGAGGAATATTATCACAAGCAATAACAATCCTCCCATTAACATTCCTGCAAGAGTAAATAGATTAACATTATAATCAATTAAAACCCTATCAGGTGCATCAGGTGGTTCAGGATCAAAATTGAAAGAGTTTAGAGGATCCATAAAAATTATTGTTTCAAAAATGATTGAGATAACCAAGATTATGATAAGAATATGTTTCTTTATTTTGGGGACTAAAAGTTCTGTTCCAATATACATTGCGGTAATAATAACAGGTGCAAACCAGATGTATGATAATATGGCCACAGTTCCATTGTTTTTTATATTCTCTTTTAGAAAAACGGCAAATAAGAAATCTGAAAATACACCTAAAAACATTAATCCTGCAAGCATATTTGCCAAGCCTAAATAAAGAAGTAATTTTGCCCCTGTTTTTCGCGATTTATAGATAAAGAAGAGACCGAATATAATGCCTAGAAGAACCACCCCTGATGCGGTGATTCCATCAATCCATCCATTTAATTTTAAAGCCAAAAGTAGAGTTCACCAAATTGAATAAATTAATTTATTGGAAAAAGATATAATCTTAACTTAATATATGACCTTTCAGTTTAATAAATAATTGGTCAAAATATATTTGAAACACGATCTTGTAAAGAATATTATCAAAACAGAAACCGATTTTAATTTAAGAAGAATATCTTATAATTACGATTTAAAAGCCTTTGTCATCTCAAAGGAATTTTCATTGAAATCAGACGCTGAATTTACCTTTCCCTTCTAATTTTACAAAAAATTTGAATAATATTTCAATATTAACTCAATTTTTTAAATTTAAAATAAATCTGTTGTTAAGTATCTCTCCCCTGTGTCGGGTAAAATTACAACAATATTTTGCCCTTCTTCAAAGTCTTTTGATGCTACATTAATTGCAGACCAAACAGCAGCACCAGCGGAAACGCCTACGAAGATACCCTCCAATTTTGCTAATTGTCTAGATGTGTCTACTGCATCTTCATAAGCAACTTGTATGATTTTATCATATATTTTTGTATTAAGTACATCAGGAACAAACCCCGCACCAATACCTTGAATCTTATGTGGTCCTGATTTACCTTCTGACAATATTGGAGAATCTTTTGGTTCCACAGCATAAATTTTTACATAATTTCCTACTTTTTCTTTTAAGATTTCACCTATACCCGTTATAGTACCTCCGGTTCCAATTCCAGCTACAAAACCGTGTATTTTTCCATCTAAATCTCTAATAATTTCTTCAGCAGTTGTTTTTCTATGAATTTCTGGGTTAGCTTGATTCTTAAATTGTTGAGGAATGAATATTTTATCATTTTCCCTGCCAAGTTCTTCTGCTTTTTCTATAGCGCCCTTCATACCTTCAGAAGCAGGGGTTAATACCAATTTTGCTCCATAAGCTTTTAAAATCTTCCTTCTTTCAAGAGACATACTTTCAGGCATCGTAAGAATTAGTTTATAACCTTTTACAGCACAAACTAAAGCTAAACCAATTCCTGTATTACCTGACGTGGGTTCAACAACGGTTATTTCCTTAGATAAAATCCCTGCTTCCTCAGCGGTATTGATCATTGCCATACAAATTCTATCTTTAACACTTGAACCAGGGTTAAAAGCTTCGATCTTAGCATATATATTTGGTTTGATATTTTCAGTAATTCGATTTAATTTTACCAATGGAGTATTTCCAATTGTTTCTATAATGTTATTAAATATTTTTTGCATACATCTCACCTTTTTTTATATTAAATTATAATTATTTTTATAGGAGGTTTTTGATTATAGACTTTAAATTCCATCTCCATATTCACCAAAATAAATCTCAATATTGCGTTTTTTACGATCTTCTTGATTTAAGAGTTTATTTTCAAGATAATCAAGCCTTGAATTTAACGTTGAAAGTGTAATAGCCAAAGGATCTGGAAGATCCCCATGGGCTAAGTCTATCTTTTTAATTACTTCACCTTCTCTCGCAATAATTTTTCCTGGAACTCCAACTACAACTGAATTAGGAGGTACATCAGTGACCACAACAGAATTCGCCCCAACTTTCACATTATCGCCAATTCGGATTGGACCTAAAACTTTTGCGCCTGTACCTAAAACCACATTATTACCGATTGTGGGGTGTCTCTTTATTTGCTCTAAAGAAGTTCCTCCTAATACAACTCCAGCATAAAGAGTTACATTATTCCCAATTTCGGTAGTTTCTCCGATAACAACACCTGCACCGTGATCTATGAAGAATTCAGTTCCGATCTCTGCTCCTGGATGAATCTCTATACCAGTCATTTCTCGTGCAATATCAGATAAATATCTTGGGAGATAAGGCATACCAATTTTCCAAAAGAAATGTGCAATTCGATGGAGAAGTATAGCTTTTATTCCAGGGTAACTCGTAAGAACCTCTAGTAGAGATTTTGCGGCGGGATCTTTTGTAAAAGCAGACCTCACATCAGAAATAAAAAAATCCAAAATCCTCTGAAGATTTTTATCTAATTCTTTATGGTTAATATCTGCTGCTTTAAAATCCAAATCTAATATACATTCTGAACAATAAGGATGTGCTTCCTCTTTTCCACTAAGAATTCTCCCACAACTTAGACAATGCAGAAATTTTTCTAATGACATTTATGTCTTTCTGTTCGCTTGATTACATAATATTTATCTTTATAAATCATAAAATTTCTTTCATCTTTACTTATTCTCTTGTTTATGCTTCGCTTAAGATTAAATAATCCAATAAAGTGGAGAAAATATAAATTATTCAAGTAGTTTGTAGATAATTAAGAATTTACGGAAAAACTAATCAATAAAACAAGATAATAATTCCATGTTTTAACTAATGATACAGGAAGTTTTATCTTATAACCTCTTTTGTTAATAATTCTTCATTTTAATAATATTTTTCATCTTTTTACTAAATTTTCCTTGATTTTAACCACCGAGTTTACCTTTTTATAAAAATAAAATAGATAATTAAAAATAAAAAATTTAAATATAAAATCTCCATTATACTATCATTTTATAATTGGAATAAATAAAGATCAGGCCTGAAGAATTGTCATTTGCTATTTTCTTTGATGATGGAGGTGTTTTAAATGATAATAAGATTCGTGGAGAGCATTGGAAAACATTTGTTGGAGAATATTATTCCAAGAGATTTGGTGGGGATCCAGAAACTTGGGGAGAAGCAAACCAAAAACTTATTAATTCAATTTTTAACGAATTCTCAAGAGATATAAAGGAGAAATTTGGAGATTATAACTCTTTCTATAATGATTTCAAAAAAAAGATGGTTACAGGGATGTTTAGAGAAACAGGGAACAGACTTCCAGAAAATATAAACTATTTCGAAGTTTTCAATGCGACAACGCAATATGTTATACCAAAGGTCAGATCTGCAATCCCTGGAGTAATTGACAGTATTAAAGAATTACATTCGAGAGATTTTATTCTTTATACCGCAGCAGGGGCAGACTCAACTGAAATGAAGATGTACTTAAAAGCAATGGGAGTTATTCAATATTTTAAAGAATTCTATGGACCCGATTTGATTAATACGTGGAAATCTGAGCCAGAATTTTATGCAGAAATTTTTATACATTCAAAAATGGATGCAACTAAAGCTATAATAATTGAAGATCAACCCCGATTTCTTGAGAATGCATTAAATGTAGGAGCTAATATTATTCAAGCTTGCATTACCGGAGAATATAAACCTCAATTTCCGTTCTATGTCAAAAATATGTATGAACTTCCTAATGTTATTGAAAACCTTATAGAAACTCTCGATTTATAAATTAAAGATTATTAGGGGAAATATTTTCAATATATTTGTAATTTCCTTAAGTATTGAAAGGATATATAATAGTAGTTTAATCTTTGATATTTTCTAATATTGAAATGATTCGGTAAACTGTTGTGCGGGCATGAAATGGTATGTTGGCATCCTGCGCAAGATCATCAACCATATACATTACATTGCTAGAGATTATGCCGGGTGTCTCATCTTCATTATGTAATTCCTCGATACTCCTTTGAGCCACCCTTTTTATATTTCGGGGGACACCTCTATCCCCTATCATTCCATTTAATAGTTCTTCAACAGTATCAAAAGCATTTTGAACTTCATCACTAAATCTATTTGTCATTGTTCAGAAATCTCCAAAAATAGTGTATTTAATTAGTGAGAAATTTAGATTGAAAAATATTTTTTTCAATATAATTTTTTTGATTTTAAGTACTTCTTAGTAAATACCAAACTCCCGGATTTCACGTTTCACTAATGGAATCTTTTCTTTAAACTCTCTGACTTCTTTATTATAATTCTCATAATACTTATCGAATTTGTCAATTTTACCTTGATCAATTTCTTTTATAAATTGGTATGACAAATCTTGAATAGTATCAAAAATCTGGTTGAACTGATCAGTTAATTCCAATAGTTTTGAATTTACTTCTTTACCTTGTTTTCTAACCATATTTCGAAGTTTTCCTCTCGGGATTCTAATCCTTTCTATCAGTTTATCGCATTCATTTAGAAAATTGTAAGATTTAATTTTATCTTCTTCATTGAGTTTTGTTTCTATTATTTCTGTTCTATAGCAATTAATACGACCCCGAGCAAATGTATCAAAATTAAGAGAAATTGAATCAATGCCTTCCCTTACTAAGAATCGAAGGAAATCGGGGTCATCACTCGGAGCTTGACCGCATATTCCTACTTTTCTCCCAAATTCATGAGCAATTTTGATTAAATGACTGACTGATCTTCTTATTGATTCACTATTTGTATTATAATTATAATCATTCATTAGAGGAATCATTTTTTCATTATCTCGACCAACTCCATAAGTAAGTTGGGTTAAATCGTTACTACCTATAGAAAAACCGTCAAATAACTCGCTAAAAATATCAGCACAAATGATATTTGATGGAATTTCTGCCATAACATACACTTTGAGATCATCTTGTCCTCGTATCAATCCTTCACTTTCCATGATCTCCATTATCTTTCTTGCCTCTTCAGGTGACCGACAAAACGGAAGCATGGGTATAATATTCTTTAATCCCCAATCTCTAGCCTTTTTAATCGCTCTTAATTCTAACATAAAAGCTTGTTGAAATTCATCGTGTACATATCGAGAGCAACCTCTGAAGCCCAACATAGGATTATTCTCTTCTCCTTCATAAATCCAACCTCCAATAAGGTTAGCATATTCATTAGTCTTAAAATCTGAAAGTCTAACCACACATTCAGCAAGGTTTCCATCAGGCATTTTCTTCCATACCCCTGCAGCAATAGTTGCTATCCCTTCAGCTAGTTTGTCAACGTAAAATTCTTCTTTATCATCGTAACCAACTGTTATTTCTCTGATTTTGTTAAGAGTTTGCTTTAGTCTAAAAATTTCTCGGTTAAATGGATCTTTTGGATACAAATCACTTTTTTTGATATTTTCAATCTTATTTCTTTGATCTAGAAGTATATTATATCTCAAATTTAAAGCTGCGAAATCTATTAGTGCATTGGGATGAATCTGAATCTCGTCATTAATTATAAATTCCAATCTTGCTAATCCCGTCCCATCTGGGTGTTTACCAGATGAGAGTGCTCCTTTTGGAATTCCTAAATTTACTAGAACTTTTGTTTCTGTACTTGGAAGTTTTGAAAATTCAATTGTATCAAAATCATATTCTACATCTTTTAACCATATTCTAGGTTGTCCTTCACTACAATCAATGGTTATGTACTCAATCCCATCTCGTTGTTTTTCTTTCATAGTTTGAACTATATCATCGGCGCCAACAATTGAAGCGATATTTAGTTCTCTAGAGACTATGGCTGCGTGGCAAGTTGGTCCACCATGTTCAGTAATTACACCACCTAAGCTCTGCATGTAAGAAGTCCAATCTGGGTTAGTCTCTTCTGTAATAAGAATATCACCCTCTTTTAATAGATGGGCATCATTTATTGATTCTATTACTTTTACTTTTCCATAACCAATTCTTCTTCCAATAGCGATACCTGAGTTTTCAACTAATAGCTTATTACTGGTTAATTCTTCTGGGTCTTCAAGAAGATAAAATATTTCTTCGACATCACCTTTTATACTATGGACGGTTTCGGGGCGTGCTTGAACAATATAAACTTTTCCGTTATTGCCAACAGCCCATTCAATATCCATCGGTCTGCCGTAATGTTCTCTAATTTTTTGCGCATATTTAGCAAGAGTTAGGACTTCTTCTTTAGTTAGACAATATTGCAATTGTTTATCTTGTGGTACAGAGACGACTTCAGTCCCAATCTTTTCAGTTCCTCTTGAAAAAATCATCATCTTTTCTTTATTTACTAGTTCTCGACGAATAATTCTGAGTTCCTTGGGATCATGTTTAAAAACAATAAATTCATCCCCTTTTTCTATACCTTGTACAATTAATTCTCCTAAACCCCAGGTTCCTCTGATAACAACGACATTCGGATTGCCAGAATCAGGATCTTCCGTGAACATTACACCAGATGCCTTTACACCTTCTAATCCTCCAGCAAGCTCCTGAATTCCCACTGATAATTTCACAGAGAAATGATCAAAACCCGCCCGTTCCCGATACATAGTTGCCCTTGTCGTAAATACAGATGCCATGTCCTTTAGGATATATTCTAATATTTTTTTTTCTCCAGATATGTTTAAGTGTGTATCTTGTTGTCCCGCAAATGAAGCATCAGGAAGATCTTCAGCTGTAGCAGAACTTCTTACTGCAAATGTAGATTCTTCTCCAATTTTTACAATTAATTTATTATAAGCGTCTAAGACCTCATCTGCGAGTGAATCTGGAATCTTAGATTGTTCGATAACATACCGAATATTTGCACAAATTTTATCGACTTTTTCCACCGCTTTGATATCTTCTGATTTTAATTCGTTTGATATTTTTTTTATGTCTCTGGAAATCAATTCCCGGAGGGAAACCTCTTTCTCCTTAATTGTATAATAGTTAGTATCTAAAACATAATCAAAAGCATTTGAAGTAACAGCAAATCCTAAGGGGACAGCAATCCCAAAGCTTAATAATTCACCAAGAGACGCATTTTTACCTCCTACAAGAGGTACATCGCCAACTCTTAAATCTTCAAAGAACTTAATATATCTATAATCTCTCATTTTTAAGAGAAACTCTTAAACTATAGTAATAATGAGGTATTCTCTAAATAAAAATTATTATTATTCTAATTATAAAATAAACGTTAATAAAAAAAGTAACATCAAAAATAAATCATTTTAACTCTTTGAAGAAGATGTCAAAATCAGATTTAGTAAAAAGGCAAAAAACAACTTCATCAATTTGAGTATTACCACCTAAATATTCTTTTGTTGTATCTATCATAATTTTTGAACATCGTTCGATGGGATATCCAAAAATTCCAGTAGATATTGCAGGAAAAGCAATAGATTTTAATTTGTGCTCATCTATTAATTTTAAACTGTTTATGGTTGCATTTTTTAGCTTTTCATCTTCATTTCCTTCTCCCATTCTAGGTCCTACTGCGTGAATAACGTATTTTGCTTTCAAATTTCCTCCGGTTGTAATAACAGCTCCACCCACAAAAGTACCACCAATTTTATTACATTCTTCTTGAATAGTAGGACCACCTTTCTTTCTAATTGCTCCTGCTACACCTCCGCCTAAAATGAGTTGAGCATTTGCTGCATTGACAATTACATCTGTTTCCAAATCTGTTATATCTCCATGGACAAGTCTGATTTTAGAATTTTTTACTATAATTTCATTCATAGAAATACACATTAATTATTATTCTCAGATATAATATAAGTAGAAAGGTTTTTTAAAAATTATATAGAAGAAATAAAAAGAGTTAATCTTCATACTCATGATCATTAGATTGCGCTTGTTTCTTGAATATTTCATCTAATTTGGCTTTGTCATCATCAGACATTTTACTCATTGCTTCCATCTGTTGCTTCATTAGCATCTTCATGAAATTACTCGATATGATTTGATTTAGGACTGGTAGAGCAATCCTCATACGAGTTAATTCATAATGCATTGTTTTAGCAGTTTCCCTCATCTCCGCAAGATCCTCTTTTGTCATACCTTCTTCACCTATACCTGGGCAATCAGCATCAACCACTATGAAATTCTTTCCATCAAATTCTAACGGATACGTTCTACAACTTAATGGGCGGTTATCATAAATAAGACATTTCTTATCATCCTTATTATATAAAGGACATTTAACTTCAAGTAACTCTTCAATTGGTACAGAATCAAATGGATCCCTTGGAGGGGTTTCTGCTTTTTCTTCAACAGGTGGTAAAGGTTTTAATATTAAATCAATAGTACCATCTGGTTTTTGGTAAATATCTAAATATGGCATAAAGTTTGCGACAACACCATTTTTTGCCCATATTTCTAAATCCCAAAAAGTTATTGGAATGGGACCTCGACTAATACAACATTCATCGCAGCGAGTACATTTAAATGTAAATTTAGTTTTAGCCTCTTTTTCCGCTTCAAGAATTTCTTCTTTTTCTGCCTCTTTTATTTCAGAATCTTCTTTTTTTTCTGAATTTTGGTTTTCAGGGTTATTTTCTGACATTTTCCTTTTACCTTAAAGTTATTTATCTTGATTTGTCATACATTACAATATTTCTTTGAAAAAAAATTTTTTTTTTTATTCTTATAAACTTAATTTAAATAGAATTTTAAACACTCCTAAACAAGTTCTCTTTTTTCAATAATCCTCCAAGATTAACTAAAACAGGCTCAATTAATTTTTTCTCTCTAATCCCTGTAAGAACAACTTTCCCTGTACTGAATAATAAAAATACACATTTTACGGGAGAAAACGAGTTATAAGTTAATCCAGGAAATACCTCTGGCTCATAAATAGAATTTTCTAATTTGATTGAAGCAGCATCTAAATTAATTGGTTTAGAAAAATCAGCAGTTACCACTATATTTACGATTTGTGTCTCAACTAGGACATCTTTTAAATTAATGGATATGATATCATTTAATCTTAAAATTAGCCTTTTAATTATTATATTAATGTGGGAGAATGCTTTTAATCCTGTTAATATAATCTTACCATTACTAAAAATTATAATGGCACTTTTAGGATGACTAAACTTTACAAATAGTCCAGGAAAGCGATTTTTATCATATTGTGAGTTTTTTAATTCTTTTGATAATAACATTAAATCTAAATCTTTTTTAATTTTTAAAATTGATTTAACAACGATGTTTTGAATGATATAAGTTAAACTACTTTTATCTTCCCTAGATTTAATTTCAAGTACCATTAATGGACTCCGAAGATTAGTAACAACGTTAAAATTTTATAGACTTATTAAGATACCATTCTATTTAATTATACTATTTTGACCAAAATTTGCTTACAATAGGATTTTGGAATCCATTATGAGAAAATCGAAATATCTACAAAAATATTATGAATAAAAAATTTAGAATAAGTAAATTTTAACTCTTTCGAGCAATTTGAGATAAAAATATAAGACATAAAAATAAATAAGAACGATATTTTCTCATTCTAATAAAGGTTTTTTATCAATGATTAATTTGATTTTTTATTATTAACACAGTTATTATCTAGATCATGGAACAAATAACTCTAAAGAAATTGTATTTTTGGGCCCTTCTAACTTTAAATTTACTGTTTGCTTTTATTATTGGTTTCACTATTCCAATATTGGAAACCAAAAATAGCTATATGTTCGGATTAGTAATGATTCCTTTGCTAATTATCTTAAATTATATTATAATAGATAGATTTCATTATATAATTAACCAGCTTAATGATAAAAGGGAAAAGATCAATGTTAAAGATTAAAGAATTAAAGAAAATTAAGAAACCAATAATAGAATATGATGAAAGAAAGTACATTTTTTCTATTAGATCTTTAGTTTTATTTGCTATCGGAGCACCCCTTTCAGCATGGTTAATTTATTTATTTTTTGATACGAAGATGAATTACTGGCTTCATGAGATTGTAGTTAAACAAACTGTCTATTTTCTAAATTTATTTTTTGATATGGGTGCAAAAGCGGAATATAATCCTGTAGGAAAATATTATTGGGATTTTGTTATCCCTGGAAAGGATAGTATTTCATTTGAAACATTTTGTACTGGGATTCAAGCTATATGTGTATTTGCAGGTGTGATCATTTTCACACCACATAGTCAAGATCCAAACACAAAAAGAGATATTATATGGAGGAAAACTAAATCTCTCGTTATTTCATCTGTAATTTTTTATGTTGTTAACATAATTAGAATGTTGATCCAAATCGAGTTGTATAATATAGGGTATGCATGGGAAGATATCCATTTCTCAATAAGTGCAGCTAGCTCGTTCATTGCAGCAATAATTGTCCTTTTAATGCATAAATGGATCCCAGAATTTATCATATCAATAATATATGTGGGAACACTTGTAAGTGAACCAGTTAAGCAAGCTAGAAAAAAAAAAGTCCAGGAAAGTGTAAAAAGCACAAATAAAGTTGAGTTAAGTTTAATGAGAAAGATACTGAGAATGGATAAGAAAACGTATATGAAAGAAATTATCGAATGGTCTAAGGAATATGGATACACAATAGAAGGAGATTTCCTACTAATTCCTGATAATGAAATTTCTAAATTTATTGAATTACTCATGCAGGACAAGCCATTTGCAAAAAAGAAAGCTTGAACTAACATTAGTAGAGTAATTAAAATTTACTAGCTTATTATTAATCAAATAAATAAGTAAGAAATCCTGTATTGAATTATGTTAAATTTTGAATCTGAGCAAAAAATAGCCCAAATTGGTGAGGTTAGAGTAGGTGGTCAACCAGGAGAAAATCCAATTGTAATGATTGGTACCGTTTTTTATACCAAACATGCTGCTTTATTAAATGAAAAAACTGGTGAAATAGATAAACCTCTTGTTGAAAAAGAATTAAATGAGTATACTGAAATTATAGAAGATACTAAAATGCAAGGGATTATCGATGTTGTTGGGGCATATTCAGATGCCTTATTGAAAGAATGTGAATTTGTGGCAGATATTATAGATTATCCTTTTTTGGTGGACGGATTAAACGATTCATCTCGAATTCCTGCTATGGAAGGACTAAAAGAAATAGGATTAATCAATAGAGCTATTTTAAATAGCATAGATGAGGCAACCAGTGAAGAAAATCTCGAGAAAATTAGAGAAATTGGTGTTAGAAACGCAGTATTACTAACTTTTGGAAGTAAATATATTTTCCCTCATCAAAAACTAAAGATGTTAAAAGAAACATTAATTCCTAAAGCTGAAAAAGCAAATATCGAAAATGTAATAATCGATACAGCAGTTTTAGATTTACCTTCAATCTCAATAAATTTTGAAACCACTCATATGGTTAAAAGTGAATTAGGTTTGCCTACTGGATTTGCTCCCGCGAATGCTATTTATGGATGGGATTTTGTAAAGAAGTATGGTGATATTCCAAGATGTGGGGCAATCGCTTCTATTATGACTTATTGTGCTAATGCACCAAGTGATTTTATATTATTTGGACCCGTAAAGTTTGCAAAATGTATCGTACCTGCAGTTGCTTTGATCTCTGCGGTAAATTCCTACTTTAGAAAAAGAATCCTAAGGAAAAAAATATCTGAAAAAAGTCCTTTAAATGTTCTTTTTTAACCACATATAACGTGTTATTTAAGATATATATCTTAAGAGTAGATCATTTGTTTGATCGAGGAAAGTGGTTAATTTAGTATTTATTTTTTCTTTTCTTTTTTCACTATCAATCAGAAATAAGATGAACATGTCGTTCTCTGCTACTTTAATCTTTTTGAAAAGTATCACTGAGTCTGCAACTTTAAATACCGCTTCTTCTTGTTGCAACGCTTTAAATCTAGAGAATATTTTAAATAACATGGCGAATTGCGGTGCTGTTACCTCAAACACGTTAATTATTTCTTCTGATTCAGTTATCTTTGTTAATTTACTCGCTTTAGGGGAATAAAAATCTGCCAAAACTAAACCATCTACACTTAACAACAGTGTAAGATATGAACTTGTTTTTATCGAGAAGTTTCTAAGATTATGATTGATTAAATTTCTATTAGGGCTCAATTTTGAGATTCCAGATGAGAATGCTCTCAATATGGTAAATATTTGAAAGATACTAGTCACATATATCTCAGGGGATTCTTCTGGTGAAATTTCATTTAATCTATTTTTCACAATTTCGATATTTTCTATAATTTCTCCAGTTTTAATTATATCCGAATCTCCCTTTGATAAAATGTAAATGATTGGAGTATTTTGATTAAACTGCTTCAATACTTTTTTCAAATCTAAAAGATATTCAATGCTTTCTTCAAACCTAATTTTGTTTCTGATATCAATAAAATAAAACAACAAATCTGCTTCATATAAATAAATTTCTGCTTTAGTAATATATTTCTTTCTAAAAGTAAGTTGACCTCCCAGATCCCATAAAAATATTGTTGCTCCCAAAGCCTCAATTGATTTGATACTTGCCCCTGTTGTTGGTTTTAAACCTATTAACTTACTATATTTGCGATCTACAGAAAGTAAAAAACTAGTTTTTCCACTGTCATCTAATCCAGCAAATAGAATCTTCATTTTTCTATGGGTTGTAATAGGTGTTGATGGACTTCTCTCAATTTCAACTATCTTTTTGAATAATTCATAAAAAGCAGGCTCTATTTTCTCTTGAGGTGGATAATTATCTATCAAATTATTATCAAATGATCTGAAAAATTCAATCACAATAGGTTTAATTCTGTTTATATTATTATATAAAAAACTTCTACTATTTTCTTCAACTAATATTGAAAAAGCAGTAGGGATCTGAGAGTTAGAAGAATTAATATTAATATAATGAAAATATGTTAAAGAGGTTACACTGAAATCTGGATAAGGTAATATGGCGAAATACGTTAAATTTTGAGTATCAATATCTGGTGTAAATACCTTATCGCTAATAAATAAACTAAGGTTTTTTATAGAGATTTGGGTTACATCTCTGGTTGTTAATGTAAGAAGGTTTTGTCTTTGCCTTTCCTCTTTAATCTTTTCTAATTCTTTTTCAGTATAATATTTAGGCCATACATAAATTGGTTGCGGACCTAAGTCTCCATATGAACTGAAAATTAACCCCTTTATAATTGAGGTTTCAAATAATTCCTCCATTGTTTAAAATTTTTTTTTGTGTTAAATTTTAAATTTCTTAAAGTAATTAAGCAAGATTAACTATTAATAACTTTATCATTCATTAACTATAGAATAAGCAAAAATAATTATTAATATCTATATATTAAATTCATAGATGACACTTAAAAAGATAGCTAATAGTATTAAGAACAATCAATACATTCAAGAAAAGAAACAAATAAGTCCAATTGTTCAATTTATTGATAAAAAATCGTTTAAAAGTGCAAGAATTTATTCAGATATAGGGGAAGATGCTGCTACTATCAAAAATGATGATAAATATATACTGGTTACTACTGACAGAATAAAAACCACCTTCATAGAAAATTTTCCTTTCGGAGCAGGTTTTAGTTCAATCTTAGTTAGTGTAGATGACATCTACGCATGTGGCGGGATTCCATTAGCTGCAAGTATAATTATTTCTGTAAAAGAACCAGATATCTGTAATGATTTGCTTGAAGGAATATGTGAAGGTTCCCAGAAATTTAAAGTTCCGATTATTAGAGGGCATACTAATGTAAATGGAAAATATTATGAGCTAAGTTCTACAATGATAGGTGAAATTAAAAAGGAAGATTATATATCTGCGGGTAATGCACAAGTAGGAGATAATATTATATTAGCTGTTGATTTTGATGGAAAACCAGGTAAGGCAAGTAAATTATATTATGATACCACTACATTTAAAAATTCCGAAGAAATATTGAGAAAGAGAAAATCTATGAACGTAATTGCGCAAAAACATATAGTTAATGCGTCCAAAGATGTATCCAATGGAGGAATTTTTGGTACTTTGTGTCAAATGATTAATTATTCGAAAGTCGGTGCTGACGTGAATATTTCTAAAATTAAAATTCCTCGAAAATTATTAGATGATGGTTACGATTTAGAAACCTACATTAAAATGTATTTAACAACTTCATTTATATTAACTGCTCCTAAAGCAAACTGTAAAGAAATAGCAGAGACATTTCAAGAATATGGGTTAAATACTAATATTATAGGTAACATTATTAAAGATCCAAATCTTCTGAGAATAAATAACGGAAAGGAAGAGTCTATTGATGTAATAAAATTTTAAAATTTATATTGAAAATTATTAATAGAATTGTACACAAGTCGATAATCCAAAAATCTTAAGTTCCGATTTGAATATTCAAATAGAGGAGAAAGATCATGATAAATTTGGAAGTAAAGTTGCCAGATACTCCTGGAAGTTTAATTGAGTTAATTAAACCTATTTCTAAAAATGGTGGAAACATTTATGGGATACTTCACTTCCATGATAGAAAAATCAATAATTTAATCCCTGTAAATGTAACTTTCGAATTGAATGAGGAAATTCAAGAAATTAGTATAAAAAATATAAAAAGAGAGTTAAAAGAAAAAAATATTCAAATTGAGAATATAAATTACGAGATTGAAAAGAAGCTAATTACCATTATTTTAACAGGTCACGTATTTGACACAGATGTGATGGATACAATAAAAAGATTAGCTTCAAAAAATATAAATGTGTTAGAATTACAAGCTAAGTTTACAGAATTAGAAGAAGTGAGTAATGTTAAGCTAAAAATCGAATTCCCAGAAGATATGAATAAGAAGGAGCTTAATAATGAACTAAGAAAAATTTGTGAGGAGAAAAAGTTATTCTTAATTACTAGCTGATGAAAGAATGATTATTAGATTTAATAAATTAAACGACGAATTGCCGACAAAAATTACTCTAAATCCAGAATAATATTAAATTGAATTTAATAAAAATGATGAACGTCAATATTTGTCTAATTGGAAAAGGTATAGTTGGAACTAGTTTAATTCAATTATTATATGAAAAGAATCAGTTTCTCGAACAAAAATTTAATTTAAACGTTATAGTGAATTCCATTTTTGAAATAGATGGAGCACTTATTAATGAAAATGGAATTGATCTAAAAGAAGTACTAGATGTCGGTGACAATTTTAGAAATTTGCCTTATTGGAGGAAAAATGTAAAAGCTATTGATTTAATTTCTAAATTAGATATATCCATTTGCATAGAAACTACCCCTACAAACCCTAAAACCGGAGAACCTGGTTTATCTCATATTATTGAAGCCCTCAATAATGGTATTGATGTAATTTCTTCAAATAAAGGACCATTCTATCTGGAATATGATAAAATTAAGAATTTAGCTAAACAAAATAATTGCTATGTGAAATTTGAAGCAACCGTGGCAAGTTGTGTTCCTTCATTAGGGATTAAAGAAGATTTAATTGGTAATGAAATTCTCAGTATTAGAGCGATATTAAATGGTACTTCCAACTTTATTTTAAGCAGAATGACTGCAGAAGGCGTTGATTTTCCTTTAGCTTTAAAAGAGGCGCAGGAACTGGGATATGCTGAATCAGATCCTACTTTAGATATCGATGGATATGATGCTGCTGGAAAGTTAGTTATATTAGCAAATGAATTGTTAGGATGGTCAAAAACTATTACTGACGTTAAAGTTGAAGGCATTTCGAAAGTAACTACTCACGCGATTGAATTAGTTAAACCAGATGGTTATGTTATCAAACATTTAGCAATAGCAGAAAATGGTGAATTATCAGTTGAACCTCGTTTAATTGATAAAAGTTCTCCTCTTAATATTAACGGAACCTTTAATATAGTGGAATTAGAAACTAAATATGCAGGACCAATACTTTTAATGGGGAGAGGTGCAGGAAGCTTTGAAGCAGCATCTGCTATTATAAACGATTTAATTGCTATATCAATAAAAAGAGGTTATACAACTTAGTTGATTTTTAATTGACAAGATGGGGATATGACTTTATGAGTTTTAATTTTAAAAATAAGTTTAAAGCGGTAATTTCTGTTATTGGAGCTAGTGAAATTGATAAAGAGATAGAAAATATTACTATAGAAATTGGTAGATTAATCGCAAAAAATAATTATGCTGTGGCATGTGGGGGACTTTCTGGCGTAATGGAAGCAATATGTAAAGGTGCTAAAGAAGAGGGCGGTTTTACTATCGGTATTATTCCTCATACAGAAAAAAACTATGCTAATAAATACGTAGATCTTGTAATACCTTGTCCCTTTTCCCAAGCTAGAAATATTGTTGTCGTTCTTACAGGTGATTTATGTTTAGCCATTAGTGGTAAAGCAGGAACTTTATCTGAGATTTGTTTTGCCTGGATATATGATAAACCTTTAGTTGCCTTATCATCTGTTCAAGGTTGGTCTTCTAAGATGGCTAATCAAAAGTTAGATAATAGAAGAAATGACATGATATATGGTGTAAGTTCTCCACTAGAAGCAATCAACAAAATCAACGAATTATTAAAATAGATATAAATGAGATCGGTTATGATAAAATTTCACTCAACAAATTACAGCGCTCCAGATGTCGACTTTAAGACTGCCATCTTAAAAGGCCAAGCTTCAGATAAAGGTTTGTACATGTTAAATAGAATTCCAACTCTGGAACATCAAGAGATATTTAGTTTTGGAGATTTAAATTTACAAGAAATTGCGTTTAAGGTCTTATCTAAAATTCTTAAAGAGCAAATACCAGAACAGTCTTTAAGAAAAATTATACATAATGCTCTAAATTTTGAAATTGGATTGGAAAAAATTGAAAAATTTGATTATCTTTGCTATCTAAGTAAAGGTCCTACTTGTAGTTTCAAGGATTTTGGAGCAAGAGTCTTAGCAAGAATAATGGAATATTTCCTCTCAACTGAAGATAAAGAAATAATAATATTAACAGCAACTTCAGGTGATACGGGAGGCGCAGTTGCACAGGCATTTCATGAAATGTCAAGAATTAGAGTTGTTGTTCTCTATCCGAAAGATGAAATTAGTCTACTTCAAAGAAAACAAATGACCACCTTAGGAAAAAATGTTACAGCAATAGGCATAAATGGAAAATTTGATGATTGCCAAAGAATTATTAAAACTGCTTTTGCAGATAAAGATTTACAGGATTTTAACTTGTCATCTGCAAATTCTATTAACATTGGTCGTCTTATTCCTCAAACTATTTATTACTTTTGGAGTTATTCACGAATTATCCAACACCCAAATGAAAAAGTCATTTTTTCAGTACCCTCAGGTAATTTTGGCAATCTTACAGCTGGTATTATAGCATCTAGAATGGAATTGCCTCTAGGTAAATTTGTCTCGGCTGTGAATGAGAATGACGAGTTTCCGAAATTTTTAAGTTCTGGAATTTACAACAAAATTGAACCATCAAGAAATTGCTTATCATCTGCTATGAATGTTGGGAACCCCAGCAATTTAGCCCGTATCTTTGATTTATATCAGGGTCAAATTGATGAAAATGGATCTATTTTAAAAAGTCCAGATATGGAAAAACTAAGAGATAATATAATTTCTTATTCTATAAGTGATAATTTAACAAGAGAAACAATAATAGATTTTTATAGAAGATATAAAAAAATTATCGAACCACATGGTGCTGTAGGATGGGCAGCTCTTCAAACCTATCGTAAAAATTATTCTTCTCATAAACAAATTAAATCTATTACCTTTGAAACTGCTGATCCCGCAAAATTTCCAGATGAAATTATCTCATTAATAAAAGTTAAACCAAAACTACCTAATGCACTGGAGATCATTCAAAATAGAAAGGAATTCCCTAATCCAATAGAAATTAAGGAATATGAAGATTTTAAATTATTTATTACTAATAATTTATAATCCGTAATTTAAATAAACGATAAGATCATATTTTATCTTACAAAAGAATATATATTAATAAATTGCTTTTTATAAGTGTAAAGGTGAAATTTGACTTTGGAGAAAGATCTAAAACAATCAATAATGTATTTGAAAAAGGAAGAGCCACAGAAACCAGAGCCCTCAAAATTATTATTCACTGGATTGGATGATGCGGGGAAGACCAGCATTATACTGTCTCTTCAAAGAGAATTTTCAAAAATTGCTGTATTATCTCCAACTAGAGGTGCCCAAAGAAGGGTTTTCGATTTTCTAGGAAAAGAAATCTCAGAATGGGATTTAGGTGGACAAATTAGCTATAGAATCTCATATTTAAAGAATCCAGGTAAATTTTTCGAGGGTACTGAAATTGCAATCTATGTTATCGATGTTCAAAATAAACCCAGAATCCCTGAAGCTATTAGCTATTTTAAGGATGTAATTAAACAATTTTATGAATTAGAAATTGAACCTCCCATATATGTATTTCTTCATAAATATGATCCTGCCTTACGAAGAGGAGCACGAAATGAAATGGAAAATCTCATCATAGATTTAAAAGAGAAAGTAAAAAGCGCTACTGATTATAAGGAAATATATTTTTATGAGACTTCCATTTATGATTTTGGAACTATTATAAGGGCAATGTCAGAAATTCTACTAAGCTTATATCCAAAATCGGAACTCATTGAAAAAACAATAATCGAGTTTGCCAAGAAAATTGACTCAGAAGGAGTGGTGGTTATTGATGATAACTCTCTAGTGATTGGTGCATATTATAAGAATGAAGAAACTAAGCATTTACTCACCGCTTCGACACCTTATTTTCTTACCCTTTCAGATTCACTCCAATATACGGGAGTACAAGAAAATAGATACGAAGATAGGATGCTACTCCAAAGATTTGGAAAAAATTTTATATTTAAACAGATAACATTGAAAAAAGAGTCAACTCCCTATTATTTATTGTTACTTAAGGATGATCCCGTTTTTCAAAAAGAAGATTTTGAAACTTTTGCAAATATAATTAAAGAGATTATTTATAAGTAGGAAAAATTCCTATATTTCTCTTAAATCTACTCTATAAGCACATATTAAACACTTAATTTTTTGTAGCTAATATTAATAAAATCAAATTTTCATTAATAAATTATACAGTAAAAACTAAAAACAAAAAATTGATAAATTTACTATAAATATATTAAAGATTCATGCTTAAATTTTGTGAGAATATATACCTATTATAATTTTTTAGTAATCTAAATTCATGGAGGGGAGATAAAGCTATGATCATATGCCAGAACTGTGGTACAACAAATAACGAAGCAGTGAGCCGTACGTGTAGAAAATGTGGGGCTTTACTCCCAATCTCTTCCAAGTCTGATAGAAAAAAATCCAAGAAAAAGAAATCGGAAAAAATAGATCAAGAATTATCTCCTCGTGAAAGGATTGAGATATCAATTGAAACTATAGATGAAAAGGAAGAAAAGGTTAAATTACAGGAAATTCCAAAAGATATAGAATTAAATCTTGATGAAATCCCATCAGAAGACAGCAAGATGGGTGAAATCGATTCTTTTAATGATGGTTTAAGCGAAACTGAACGAGAAATAGAAAGAGATAATAGCCAAGCACTACAAGAAATACCACCAAAACCATTCCAGAGTTCACTAATACCAAATAGAAAAGATCCCATTTCTGATGCATTTTCAGAACTTAAACAATCAATGCTCGAAGAGGAGAAAGAAGAACTAAAACCTTCATTAGAACCTATTCCTTCCAGGACGGATGAAACCGAGGTTTCTTTATTAAAACAAAAAAGACTAGAAAAAGATATGACTGAGGTTTTAAGTTTCTTATCAAAAAAAATTTCGGTAAAGAAATTAGAACCACATGTAACCGAATCAAAAGCTAAAATAGAGCCTGAGAAAAAAATACCTCCCGCCAACATGAATGAAATTTTAAACGAATTAATTACACTTGATTCTCGAATTGAAGCTTCAGCGATTATAAAAACAGATGGAACAATGTTAGCTTCAGCTATTTCAAGTAGGATTTCTGAATCATTGTTTAGTACAATTGGAATGAATCTTTCAATGATTGGTTCTGATATTATTCATGGATTAAGTGCAGGAAACCTTAAATCCATAAGTGTTAAAGGAAGTGAAGGTATATTAGATTTGGCACCCATCGATAGAGAAAATCCAAATTTAAAAGATATGATATTAATTCTATTTTCTCATCCCAAAGTGAAAAGTGGGATTATTTCTATTGCTATTAATCTCATAAAAAAGCAAATAAAATACTACTTGGGCTTAGAAAAATAATTTATATTCTTATTAAGAATTTCTTTATCAATTTGAAGAGTTTTAAAATAATTTAGATTATTAGGGATCTCTTGTAAAAAAGCATTCAATTCGTGTATTGACACCAGTGGTATCTGATTTTCATTTAACTTTATGCTGTTATCTTCGAGAGTAACCATTATAGGCAGAAGAATGAAAGAGAAACGCCCCCCTACATCGAACCTTTCACCTAAGATTGAAATAATAAGTCTTAAAAAAGCTTCTGGATTTTGTGTTAACGCCATAATACGGTTATATTGTAGATTTGCTGCCCTATTTAGTGATCCATAGGAATCTTTACGCCTCCATTGTTTTGCATCAATGATTATAACATATTTTAAATAAATTCCAATAACATCAATCTCATATCTCTTATGATGAATGTTTGATTTTAACTTTAACTTTGGGTTCACAGAAAATCTAAAATTAGTTATTGCCTTATAATTATTTCTTAATAAAATCTCCTTTATTAAAACCTCAAATCCATTATAGTCTAAAATTTCAGAAAGATAGATGATGTCATATTTCAGGAAGCTCATACAATCAATAATAAATAAAATCTTATTAATTACGATATAATAGATATAATTCCCCTTTCTGAGAGATATAAAATCAAATTTATCTATAAATTCATAAAACTCTGTCTTTTCCAATCTATTAAAAAAGGAAATTTTTGATATTTCACACCATATCTCAATTATTTTAGGATTTGTTTCTCTCAAAATGTTGTGAATCTCAGTAAAAAAATCATGAAGAGAAGATTCAGAATATGAATTTAACATATATTCCACATTATCAACTTCATAAAATAAACCATAGGGCGTATTGAAATTCTAAAAAAGACTTCTATTTAATCCATTAATAATTGAGTTTTTTAAATCTCTTGAATATAATAATTCAATAGATATTTTTTAATTCTATATAACAAACTTCTTATATACCCACCATGGACTTATTTCCAAAAGTTTTTAGAACTGAAGGGGATCTAGCAGAATTTGAATCATCGAGAATTTTTGAGAGTATTATAAAAGAAACTGGAATGAGCGAAGCGAATGCTAATAAAATAACAGAACTCGTAGTTAGAAGGATTATTAGTTCTGGGATAAAATTTCTCTCAGGGCCACATATAAGGGAAATTGTATGTTCAATTCTTTCTGAACAACACTTTGAAAATGAACGCAAATTATACACAAGAATCGGGATTCCTTTAATGGACTATGAAAAAATTCTTGAGAGTGGATTTGATGAGCATCCAAAAAAAATTATTAATCCTGAAAAAATTCATAATAGGGCTGCGAATCGAATTTCTGAAGAATATGCTCATTTAAAAATTTTAACGAGCGAAGAATCAGCTGCCCATTTATCTGGAGATCTCCATATTCATAAACTAAGATATTTTGATTTAAGACCTTTGACCCAAATTTGGGATCCTCGTATGATATTAGAGAATGGAATACCACCTATTAAAAATTTCATCCCTTGCTGTAAATTAAAACCAGCTAACAATTTAAAACAAGCAATTCATCATCTAGTTAAATGGCTAGCATTAACGCAAAATGAGTTTTGTGGAAATCAAGGATATAAACATTTAATAATATGTTTATCACCTTACATTAAAGATGTAAAAGACTCAGATCTAATTTCTGCAATGAAAAACTTTCTCTATGAATTAAACCATTTATCTTTTTTAACAGGAAGTACAATTTCTTCGAGTTCCATCCAAACGGGGCCTACTGTTTTTGAACCGTTTTTACAAGCTCCAATTATTAGTAATACTAGAGGTAAGTATGGAGACTATAGTGAAGAATGTCTAAAATTGTTTAATGCACTTACAATCGCTTTCAATAAAGGGGACGACAACAACCATCCGTTTAATACTCCAAAGCATGAGGTATTGTTAAATAAAAAATGGTTAGATGAGTTCAACGAAGTGTATTCGAATATTTGGAATGAGATTAACACTATGAGAACACCCATACTTGTTAATTCCAGTATAAAACCATTAACAAATAAAGAAATTGAGTTAATAACTTCAGCTGGTTATATTAACTCAGGAATCCTTCAAGAAGTATGTTTGAACCTCCCACGATATGCTTATATAAGTAAAGATGAGGGAAATTTCTTAGAGATTATTGCTATTCACATGGAAATATCTTCCCAGATTTTATTGAAAAAATATGAAATAATAAAGAAAAGGGTGAAATCAAAACATTTACCATTATGTGGTGGCGTAATTAATGAAAAATTGTTATACAATCTAAATGATCAACAATTATCAATAAGTTTTATAGGATTAAATGAAGCAGTTAAATTTTTGACTGATTTTGACTTACATGAACATACAGATGCTTTCAATTTAGGGAAAAGAATACTAAATAAGATGAATCAGTTATGTTTAGAATTCTCAAGAAAATATAATAAGTTATATGTATTAAGTGAAAATGTCTCAAAGAAGGCACCCTTTCGTTTTGCTAATTTAGATTTAAAGCATTTTCCTAAAATTGCGATACCTCAAGCTAGTGGAGGTACCTTTTACTATACTAATTCTACTCATTTTAAAAAAAACGCAGAAATTAACCTGTTAGAAAGGGTTAAAAAACAAGAAGAATACCAATTTTTCATCCAAAACGGAGCAATAGAATATATCTCATTGAATGATATTAAAAGAAATAATCTCACTTTGGTAGATTTTATAAATAAGGCATTTTTACCATCTAAACTTGTAAGATTGAAATTTATTTCATGAAAGATTAAAATAACTAGATTTTTGGGAGATAAAAGTAATTATTTAATAGTAATTATTATTTTGAGTATATTAAAGTAATATATTGATTTTATCATATTATACTCTAAAGAAGAGAATAAGTTAGTTTCAAAATTATTACTTTATGACCAAAGTTATGGGGATAAATTGACTAATAACGAATCTAAATTGAATGGGAAACAAGTTAATAAAGAAAATGCAGAGATTGACAACTCTGACTTAATAAAAGCAATTGTTTTAAGTATATTCGATGAAAGAGGTCCAACACCTAGAGTTGTTTGGCCCATTGATTTAGATGAGAAATCTGGACTTTTAATTGCTATGAAAACTATAAGTTTGCTTATGGGTGATTCAGTTTATCAAGACTCACAAGGTTCAGATGTAGGAGTTAACTATTTCGGTATCTTACCATTTCCAGATTTGAAATTAAATGGTTTAACATATTTTTTTCTCATTCCTGAAGAAACTGCACGTGGTCAAGCTCTAGCCGCTACTATTACTATATTAATCAATGAGGATGATAGAGTCTTTTTTTATGAAAACATGAAATATTTGAGAATAATGATTGATAAAGCAGCTACACAGATACAAACAGATAAAGAACTGGACGATCATAAAAGAATTATGGATGAAATTAGAGAGGAATTGTTTGAGTTCACAAAAGATCTAAAAGATCCATTCTCTGTAAGGCGTCAAATCAAAGTACTATTAACAGGATTAGATAAAGCAGGGAAATCAAGTTTTCTATTAGGGATAAGAAGAAGGTATTCAGAAATTATAAAAGCTTTACCTACTAGGGGAGTCGAAAGATCTGAAGAACATATTTTTGAAGAGCAAAATTCTGTGATCACACTATGGGATTTAGCTGGTCAAAAACAATACCGAGAGAGATTCCTTGAACAAAGTAAAGTTTATCTATATAATGTTGATCTAATTTACTTCTTTATTGATATTCAAGACGTTGATAGGATTGGAGAAGCTTTAAAGCTTTTCAGAAAGATTATAGACTCCTTAATTGATTTGGAGGAATTCCCTCCTATCGTAATTTGCTTAAATAAATTTGATCCAGATTTAAAAGGCTCAAAAGAAATTTTTAAGAATTTAGAGATAATTGCTGATGAGATAGAGAAGAATTCTGATAGATTCTTAATTAAGATTTTCCAAACTAGTATTTTCGATCACTGGAGTCTAATAACAGCATATTCCTTTGGGCTTTCACAATTGAGTCCTAATCGGGAACTATTTAGAAATCAATTAAAAAAGTTTGCTAAAAAAACCAATTCAGATGCAATATTATTATTAAATGAAAATGGAATTATTTTATCTAATTTTTCTAAAGATGAAATTTCTGAAAAAGTATTTGAAATTTCTGCTCCTCATTTTCAAGAACTGTATAAAACATTCAAAGAGTTCAAGATTTTACAACAGGATTTTCTAGTATCTTCAGGAATAGCAGATGAATCGAAAAAAATAATATTTAAAAAAATCCAGGTTGATAAGTATAATCTATACTTGCTATTATTTATTGAAAAATCTCTCCAAATCGAAAAAATTGAAAAGAATTTACCAGATTTTTCTAAAAACCTTGTAGATTTAATTCATACGTATATTTAAAAAAAAAATAAAATAATTTAATATTCACTAATATTATCCTTTGTGTCTCTTAATTCGTATTATAAGAAGAACAGTGATTAATACTGCAGCTAACCCAATTCCAATAAACAAATAAAACATCAATGGAACTGAATCTAAAGGAGCGAGATTAGATTCTATAACAGTAATGGTAATGTTGTAATCATAATTATGGAATCCTGAAGTTGCATAGAATAATGTATCGAATTCACTTATAATATAACTAGGTGGAAAGAAAAAATTCGCACCCACATTTAAATTAAAGCGAAGATAATCGATTCTATTAAAATATCCCCATAAGGGATCACAAGCTATCCATCCTATATCAGGAACATAATATTCCATCCATGCATGTCCCATAATTTCATTGGCATTAAAACTCCACGTATCCCCTGGTTTTGGGCGTAATGAAGGATTATTCGATACTAAATAACCTGTTACTTTACGAGCAGGGATATTTTGAATTCGCAATAATGTAATCATTAAGCTTGAAAACTCACTACAATCACCTTTTGAATTATTATATGCCCAAAAAGCTCCCATCTCGTTAGGTAGATCCCCGGTATATTCAATATTATCAGAAACCCAATTACAAATCTTTTTTGCTTTTTCTATAGGATTATCGCTAGGATTTACAATACTATTTGATAACGAAATTAAAGACGTGTCATTCCTTTCATAATAAGGTTCTGATTTATTACAGTATAATTCAAACATTTCATCTGCAGTGTCATACATCCCAATCTCAGATTCGCTGATCCCAGAAAATTTAATTGCATTCAATCCGACAATATATTTTTGACTTATTGAAACATTTTCTCCAGCACCTAACGTAGCATTAAACCAATCATGAGTATTGTTAAATTTATCTTTAACATTCATAAGGATCGTATCGTATCCCGTTATATTGTTATATAGAAGTTCGCTATCTTGATATGGTGGTGTATACATAAAATCTAATGAACTATTTATTCTAGAAAATTTAAAATAATAATTTCCAGATCCTATGGTTTGTGTCAGTGTAAAATTGATTTCAACTTGGTATGTTACATTTTGAGTTATTTCAAAATTAGAAACACCAAAAATCGGTGATGCAATGGAGGGATTAGTATACGATGCCATAGAAAGCAATGGGCTTGTTGAATAAGCTGAAAATACAATAGGGAAAAAAAGTAAATATATTACAATGTACTTAGCCTTATCTTTCATTGTTAAAATTGTAGGATATTAATTTTTATTATAAAATGTATAAAACTCTCAACTTATAATTTTATTTCTTTAGTTATTAGATGAAATGGATATCTTAGTTTTTGTTCGGATACGTTTATTATAGTAAATTTTTATGTGTTTAATGATAGAAGCAAATTTTAACTTTTACATCTCTTAACGAAAAAGTCAGGTTGAGGATTCTATTATATATAAAACATATTTAATCGATGCAGATAACGGAATCTCAATTTTTGAAACAACATTTAAAGAATTAAAGAAAATTCAAGATAGATCTTTAACTGGATTTTTTAATGCTATTAATAAAACAATTGATATGATACAAGAATCAATGAAAAAAGGAAGACGAGTAAATGAGATGAATAGAGTAGTTGAGTCTGAAGATTCAACAATTTTTATATATTATCATCCTTTATCTAGAATTCTTTTCTGTTCAATTTCAGATGCGGATGATGATACTGAAAAAATAAAAGAAGTTATTCATAAAATTGCTAATCGTTTTTGGAAAAAACACCAATCTGATCTTAAAGTATTCCGAACTACAACCGAAAAAAGTAGGTTCCAAACGTTAAATGCAGATATTGAGAATCTGACTATAGGAGGGAAAATAGCAGAGGTATTCCCAAAATTACTTATTGCTAAAAATGTATTAGAAAAAGTATTGACCATGGGAATGATTGATAATTTTGAATTTCAAATCGCATTATTATGCTCGGGGAAAACCTCTCCATTGAAGATTTCAAGAACTTTAAATAGAAAAAGAAATGATATTAATGATGCCCTTAAGAAATTAGAAAAGCTGGACATTATTAGGCTAGTAAATATATCTTGAGAATTAGATTAAACTAGGAAATAAATTCAAAATTTTAACTCGATTTCATCTAAATAGAAAAAAATAAAAGTTTTCTTAGTTTATAAAAACTACATCATAACAATGTGATAATTATGAAGAGTAATACAGAAATCACTGCTACTATAAAAAGTCCCGCTAAAGATTCACATTGGAGGCAAGCTAAAGGTTTTTCTTTAAAGGAAATAAAGGAATCAGGAAGAAATATCAATCAATTGAAAGATATGAAAATTAACATAGATTATTTTAGAAAATCTGCTTATCGTGAGAATATTGAATTACTTAAGAACATAAAAATCGCCAAAAAGGAAGTCGAAAAGAGAAAACCATTTGTCCAAAAGGAGAAAAAACGAACCCCTTTCCTACCTAAAAAAGAAAAACCCAAAGCAGTACCACGAAAGGTTGTTAAGAAGGCACCTAAAGCACCTATATCCAAAGAAAAACCAAAAACAATAAAAAAGGAGAAAATAAAACCTATAAAAGCGGAAAAAATCAAAGCTGAAGTGAAAGGGACTCCTCTAACCGATTTACCCGGATTAGGTGTTGCAACAGCAAAAAAATTCATTGAACTTGGAGTTAATACAATAGAAGAGCTATGTAAAGAAAATCCAGATGAATTAGCGACTTTAATCAAAGGAGTATCTATTGACAGATTAAAAGATTGGATTGAATACGGTAAAGATTTGATAAAATAATGTTATAAATTCTTTTATTACTTCAGTCTTTTATTATCCTTTTGGATTAAAGGTCTTTTCAAACATCAGAAATTTTATAAATTTATAATTTATTTTAGAAATAAGTTTGTTTGCAAAACTTAAATCATTTATAACGAGCATAAAAATGGAATATAATTTTTACATATATAATAAGCCAGAATGTAAATTAAATATTAATAAGATGCCCATTTGGTTTAAAGAGATAGAATATAAAGGGGATGAGAATAATGGATACATTATCTTACATTCTCAAACAGATTATGATGAGATTTGGGGACCAAATGCCAAACTTGAAATAAAATGGGAAAAAAGAGAAAGATTGAATCTTTTCTATTATAAAGAAATAGAAAAGAGTATTGATACTTATAATGCAATTGGCATTGTTGTTACTAAAAAAGAGAGAGATTGGTTAATGAGCCACGAATTTACGTTTTGGTTTGGTCAGCGTAGAAAAATGATAAGAAAGAGATATTATGTTGAAAAAGTTGTACATGGGATTTTCTATTGTGACATTTCTGAACGACTATTTGATATTCACACTTCCATAATAGAAAACATGAATGAAAATTATCAACCATATATTATAAAATCATATAATTCTATTGAATGTCATTAAATTTTATTCTTTTTTGAGCAAGTATAAAAAAGTTATCGTTATTATTAGGACCACCCATTATTTTAAATTCTTTAATCTCAAAGATCTTTAGTAATTTCTTTATCTCACGCTTGGAGAAAAAATGATAAAATCTATAATATGCTTTATCTTCTCCAGTAAGTCTCCATGGGATAAATTTATCACCCGGTTCCTCCAATCCCACCATTTTTTGTTTCTCATCATGATTATAACTAAGCTTTCTTTTAATGCCATCTAAAAGAAAATAGCTTCTGTATTTTTTTTGCCATTTTCGCCATACAGTAATAACTAAATTACCATCTTTCTTAATGATATCATTGATTTGTGTTATTAAATCTTTTCTATCGGATTTATTTTTTATATGATGAATTGTAGCAATTGAGTATATATTTTGGACTGAATTTGGTCTAATGGGAAGATATTTTATATCAGCATGAAGAACCTGAATGAGATTTGCTTCAAGTTTAGAATAACGATCAGAATTTCTTAAATCACCACGAGCAATCTTTAAGAATTCAAGTGATAGATCAATCCCTATTACTTTTTTTGGATAAGTTCCTAATATTTTAAAGTTTCTACCATTAGCACATCCTAAATCTAAACAAATCCCATTGAATTCATACTTCTTTTTATTCAGAAAATCTAAAAAGAACTCAAGCGGTCTCCATGGTTTTCTTCTTTTTGAATGATAGTCTTTTGCAATGTGGTTATAGTTATAACCCTCCATGAAATGAAAACGTTTTATGTTTTTATGACATATAAATGTTAATATGGTTATATAATTTTCAATATATATTAGTGAATATATTAGGAAATTAGGAAATGGAAGAAATTGTTATTTTTCTTACAAAATTCTCACAATTTTTGAGGAATGAAGTGTTAGATTATTATGGTAAAACTCATTTATATTTAAGAGACCTCATTTCGTATAAAAATGTTGATTTAAGAGAAGATCCTTCTAAAGAGAGCAAGGAAAATGTAAAGAATACACTTTTGAAGATGTCAAAGGCAATAAAAACAGGATTAAATACGATTGGAGTACCAATTAACAAATTATCTAAAATTCAAAATAATTATTTGAAAGCAGAAAGGATAATAAAACCAGAGTTGCATGATTATTATTCTTATTTCAATTTCTATTTTGCAGATTACATCAATAAACTACTATTTGAAATCTTAATTGAATATTTACTGGATTTAGATACACACAAAATAGAAACTTTGAAGCTATTTAAATTAATTACGCAAAGTTTCGAGGATAAATTAGATGAATTTAAAAAAACATATCTAAATTCCAAAGCTAAATCTTATATTACTTTCCCGGGTATTGAAGAACATTTAAATTTTTCAGATTTATCTATTAATATAAAAACATACAATATGAATCCAAAAAAAGCCGACTCCCCCATGAAAAAAGAGAAAGGAACAGAAAAACTTGAACAGAAAAGCAGTGGAGAACCAAATATACTTGAACAATTACAAGAAGCTAAGAAAGATTTTATTGAAACTTTAAAAACACCAAAAAAAGAACTGATAAAACCTTCAATAGATCAATTTGAAAACACGATTTCTGAAAAAAAACCTCTAGATTCTATAGAAGGAGTTAATCAACTGTCTTCTTTAAATTCAACTAACTTGAAAACTATCCCAAGAGAATTAATTCTTGAGTCTCAAAAAGTGAATTTTCTTGACCAATTCGGTAATTTACCCATTGTACATCAAGATATTTTAAATAAATTCAAAATTAACATTGGTAATTTTTTAAATTCAAGAGTGGTTAATCCAGATTTTATAGATTTAGAAAATCTCTTCTACTATATATCTATTTTAAAAATGGCAAACATAGAATTTCCTTTCACAGCAATTGAAATATTAGATTTTCTTAGGAATCACACAACTGAAATGGTTTTTAGCATAACAAAAAATATAATGCCAGATCCAATTAGTATATTTTATGGTCTTTCAATTGTTACTGAATTAAATTTAATTCATAGAACTAACATTATAAACCTGAATGCTACTGAGGAATTTCTTAAAATAGAATTGGAGGAGTTTCTGCCTGAGAAATTAAAAATGACTTATTATGTTCTTCTTTGTTTTAGGCTGCTAGCAAAAAGCGAAGTAATTTCGTCATTTAAAAATAACATACTAAATCAGGTATTAAATTTAGATATCTTAAATAGGAAGAATTTTAACCCAACTTTAGATATTTATAGTCAGTTATCTATAATTAATTGTCTGGAAAAAAAAGTTGATCTTGCTAGATTTTTTGTGCCTTATATGAATGAACTTAAAAAATTATTAACTTCTAAAGGATCTATCGATGATTCAATAACAGAATCTGCCAAGGTGTTATTAATTCTAGATATACTCGATTTAAAAGAACAAGAATCAATATTATGTAGTAGGTTACTTAATTACATTATAAAATCTACAGAATTCTTTTCGCTAGAAAATCTTGATAAAGATTTTAATTGGCGTATTGATAAAATAGCATATAAAATAGAATTAAGAATGTTATTTTGGGCTTTATTAGCATGCTCTCAATATTCTCCTGATAATTTATTAAATCTTTAAATTGATGAAAAGAATAAATAATGTCTTATCTTGCCTGATTTCTTAGTCTTCAATCAATTTAAAAATTTTTTTAATATAATTCTTTGCTAAAGGAAGAATATCTTTATTCTTAATACTATTATTCCACTTTTTATTAAAAGTATAATTATCCTTTAATTCACTTAGGGTATTATTTGCTAAATTAAACCAATAATCTGTATCGATTAGAGGTGCATCATATCCTATTCCCAGACAATATTCTATAGCTTTCTCTGTATAAATAATCTCAATTTTTTCTTCACTAATATTATCTTTATCCCTAAAAGGTATGAAAGAAAAGGGGAAAGACCTACAAAACATAGGTCTTAAGCTATGAATTAAACACATCTTATTTTCAGCATCATAAAAATAACACTCAAAATTATCTTTCTTCATGAGCCCAATGAATGCTAATCCTCTTTCAGTTTCTATTGGTGAAATTACCATTTTTTTAAGAATATTGTTGTCTAAAGTTTCAGTATAGACATAAAATCCGAAAATTTCAAGTGATTCTTCCAATGATAATTTTAATCCTTTAACTATTCTTAATATATCCAGATAAGTAACATTGACAAGGGTATTTCGATCTGTACAGCAATTTCCACAACGAGTACAGACGAATTTTAAGTTCTTCGGATTTAGCATCAAAATAAAAAAAAAGAAGAGTAAAATTTGAATTTTTTTGTTATAAGTTTATGAGTTAATCGGGGAGATTAATTTTTTCTCAATCAACCTTTCAATAGCAACAATTATGAGATCTTTATTTTCTTCACTAACTAATTCAATGATATTATCCAAATTAACAACATTATTGTTTCTTTTTGCTGCTGATTGGATTACATTTAATGTGCGGATCTCTAGTTTATCTAAATCTTTTTCCTTTCGCATTTTAAGAAGATCCATCTTTTCTGATAATCTAAAAGAGCCTTTATAGTGTAATTCAAAATATTCATTTATTATTGTAGGAACTAGTTCCTCAAATTTGTCTAAAGAGCCATCCCAATTTTCTAATTCCATTGACAATTTTAAATTTAAGGCTAAAATTAAATTAGATATTTGGCTTTTTAACCTTTCAGAAGATTTTTCTCTAAGAATAAATACAGCTCTTACATCATCTTTATCAGCGATTAAACAGTAGAAATATTTGAAATCCAACTCAATAATCTTCTCAACACCATAGGTTTTTGGTGAATCCTCAGACTCTTCTGTACTTTCTTCTCTTTCAGAAAATTCTTCGCCAACAGTTGTTATTGCTTGAATAAAACCTGAGAATAACTCCTTCTTATGTCTTTCTAAAATCGAATAGCTCCTCGAATAAAGAGGTATCCCACTTAATTTATGTACAATTACAATAGCCTGGATATTTCTAAGGTCCTTAAATCTTTGTGTTTCTGCTAACAATTCTGCTTCTTTCTTCCTTTTTCGAGGTAAGATAACATAAGATCTCATACTTAAAACTCCTAATACACTCACTATACTTACTAATACACCTATTATTATCCATAATAACAAGCTTGAAAATTCACTTCCACCGTTAACAATAGGTTCACCGATTACAACAACAAAAGAGTACAAAGTTGATTTGTAGATTGAACTATTAGGTGTTATTATTAAATCAAATTTAAAGCTTCCGTCTACTCCTTCTGGTAATTTAATATCTGCTTCATAAGTTCCCGGAACTGTCTGATTGATAGTGCCTATTCCATACTCCCATATATATTTTATAGTCGCATCTTCAATGAGATTTGATGTTTTATTATCGATCAATTGAATTTGAATATTTATTGTTTCTCCTTTTTCTGCATTAATTGTGTCTTCAAAGTTAATTGTCTCTACCTCCATCTCAATCTGATCTATAAAAAGTTGAAAACCGAATGTTGCAGTTTTGTAATTAGGGTGTTCAAATTGGAGATAAATTAAGTTATTTAATAAAGTAAAATTATCAGGTGAACACGTTATTGTCGTATTATACCAGAAATTTGGGTTTATAGTTAAATTTTTTTGGAAATTACCACTTATGTGGCAGCAAGTTATTGTACCACCAGTTAAATATTCTCCGTCTATACTTGAGCGTGCCCGTGCAGATATATTAAATTCTTCGTTGAAGACTGTTACTTTTAACTCATCTTCATTAATCTGTTGAGAATTAATATAAACTGATAAATTTACTGATTGCTTTATAATCGTAAATTGATGAGTATAATATTGAGGTTCATAAGCAACAGCAGAAAAATTAAAATTTAACTGATAGATACCAATTTCATCGATATAAAGAGTACTAAATTCAACATCATAAATCCCTCCACCAAGATTAGCAATAGAATATAACGAACTGTTACTGATACTAACATTTACTAATGCTCCATCGATTCCAGTACCATTATAATTGGAGAATTTAAATTTAATTGTACTATTGGCATGCAGTTCAATATTATAATCTGACTCAAGAACCTGAATATTTGTTTCTTCACCTAAGTTAATTTCCAAAGTAATATTACTAGTAATAAAACCAAGTTTTGAAGAATTAATAATTATATTATGTAATCCTCGTATTGCTAAGTCCGCAGTAAATAACGTTGTTTCATAAATACCTAAGCCTGAATCTGAAAAATATCGAGTCCCATCAGACCAGTTATATGATAGAATCGCATCAGGTATTGTAAAATTATTTTCGTCATCTTTTAATAGAATTCTTACTGGAATAATATCACCTACAAATCCTTCAGTTCTTAAGTCTAATACTGCGTCATCTGGCTTTAATAAAGTTAGTAAGGTTTGATGGTTTACAATAAAGTCGGATTTAACTCCACCAATGTCAGTTCCATTACTCCAAAATATCGTATAATTATATTGACCACCTATAGAATTTAAGGCCGTGAAGGTAATCTCAGAAAATAGTACTGTTCCATTAGATAGAGGTGTTATAGCCTCTTCAAACCAAATTGAACCCGTTGGATCATAGATGGTTAAATTTGCTGTAGTTAAAAATAAATTTGAAGGAATTTCATTACTATTATTAATCTGGGTCCTAATTCTTGTAGATTCACCTGTAGTAAATGATGATTCTACCCATTGACCTTGTTTATACATTTCTGTGTTTGAAATATTTATGTAGTTAGGAGAAGTTGCTATGAAAGACCACCAACCAGGGAATAGTGCAGAAGTTTGATTTATTTTTAAGTAAAGATCTCCAAAATTTCCTTCTTCAAACTCCCGTGATTGATATGTAGGATCTAGAACGGATAAGATTTCCCAATTATAAGGTTTATAAATGGTAATTTCAAAATCTGAATATTGTGAGGGCATATAGAAATTATGAAAAAATTCCCAATATACAGTATTGTTTTCTAATATTTTATAAGATATTCCATTATCATTCTGTTGATTAATCTTAGATGTAGTATTATGATATCCAAATATAGTGGTATTCATATCGAAGCTTAAAGAGGGTGATGTCGTGGTGATAGCTAATGTTATAGGATTTGAAGTCCAACTCTTCGTAATATTTAAAACCGAAGATCCCCAGTTATCCTCTTCAATTAAGCTAGTATTATCGAATTTTAGATCTATATCGGTTTGAGAAGAATTAGCTGTTGTAGTTAAAACTAGAGAAACATTATCAAACCATAATATATTTTGATAAGCCTCTTCAAAATAAGTGAGACTCACGGAACTTCCACTCATAATCCCAACCGATATATTAAATTGCTGTTCATTCAATGGACCATCAAAGATTTCTGATGTATTTGTCCATAGATCCATATATATTTTACCCGTATTGTACCAAATTCCTTTTCCCGCTTCAATTATATCTCGCATTCCTTTAGAATATACTTTTTCATTATTTATTTTCAAATACATATAGTTATCATTTGATTTCAATCCAAATGGAACGTTATAATCAAAACTAAAATAAGCGTCTTTAATAGGGCCCCGAGGAATAGTTATATTTTGATAAAGCTCTGAAAATGCACCTTCTGTATAATCAAATTCCTCATGACTGACATATTCTCCGTATAATCCTACATACATACCAGTTGCATTTCCAGTTTCACCAGCACCATAAACATTGGTTCCACTTACCCCATTTTCAGCATAATTGAAACCCCAAGTATCAGAATTAATATCATAATCTGAACTAGCGTTTAGAAATTCGTAATAATCCATGTAATAACCATAGTAAGGATCTGCAGCATCAGCTTCATAAGTAAATTTAATTGTATCTCCTGGAATCCAAGGACTATATACGTTAGTTATATTGTAGGTATCTGTTATTAAGTGGTCATTATTGCTTCCATCGCGTACAAAAAAATAATCCCAAGTACGTTCGAATCCTATTTCAACAAAATGTGCTCTTATGTAGGTGGCACCCGTTTCAGTAATAGTATCTATAACATTATTAGGATTATGAGGTTGTGTGTATGGATGCCCTGTTTGAGAGACTTGATATTTTCTGAAAATAGTTGGTGATTTGAATCCTGAATTATTTATCCAATTTCTTGTATCTTGGAGGTTTTTAATAGATGTGTCAATTTTTGAAGCTTCCCAATTGTGTTCAGAATCTAAGAAATAAGTAAGGTTCAAAACCTCTTCATTTGATAGTGATATCTCTTGATTTTGCTTATTAAGAATTCCAGTATCAGTAATATTAATAGGTTGTTCATTCCCCTGAAATATTATAGATTCACCATTAGCATTCTTTAATTCTTGTCTAAATTCTTCCTGATCATCAAAACTAATATTATCATCAGATTGGAAGGTTTTATTTGACATACAATTAAAAAACAACAATGAAAAGAATATCAATGCTATAATACCTAAACTGTTTACTTTCTTCTTTATAGAAGAAAACCTTTTCTCTTGATTCATTTAATTCCCCTTTAGTTAAAAGAAGTTAACCTATATTCCTATGTAATAAAAATGAAATTTCATAAATTTAAATAAATGTTTTGACCAAATTATTAAAAATAGATCTAAATATTAATTAGGCAAAAATTCTTCTTTCAAATCAGCTATTAAAGATTCTCTATCTCTACGAGATATAAGATTGATATCAACTCCACGATTATTATATATATCAGGAGGGATATCTTCAAATAAAGACAACATTAGAATTAGAGCATTAGTAACCAGAACCCGATTTTTTTTCTTATCAAGCAATTTCATCAATTCTATTAAGGAATGGTCTTTCCAAATCTCAGTTTGTTCCCGATTTACTTTTTCAGTTTGAAAATACTCAAGTATCTTCAAATAGCAATCTAACTCAAAATCTTCAGTATTATTGTTAATTTTCATCTTTTGTAAACAAAAATTCGCTTCTAATAATTTAATGATAACACATGCTTTTAAGTCAGGTTTTTTGTTTGGTTTTTTGTTATAATAATCCTCACATTATTAGGTCGTCTTCGCTTTAATGCTTATTTAAACACTGTACAGCGCTAATTTTATGAATTCTAATTTGTGTGTAAAAACCTTTCTATATTTAGTTTATAAATTTTTATGCTTTTTTATTTTCTAATATAATACGTAGATATCATTCATGTTTGGTAGATTGAATTTAGACTTATTTTATTAAAGAGTTTAACATAAAAACTATGTTTAATTCCTTAGAGAACATGGAAGATTTGTTCAATGATATAAACGATCTTAAGAATAGTGAAATTAAAAAATTAGTAGATAACAGAATTAACGAATTTGATAAAGTTAAAAGTAAAGCTCATAATAAATTATTCGAGGAGCTCTGCTTTTGCATTATGACAGCAAATTGTAGTGCTGATAAATGTATAGAAGTTCAAGAGTTAATAGGTGATGGATTCCTCCATTTATCTGAGGAGGAACTAGCTCGTAACTTGAAACTATACGGTTATAGGTTTCCGAATATTAGAGCAAAATATATTGCACAAGCAAGACAAATTAGAGATGAATTAAAAAGTAATATTAAAACACAGAAAGATCCCCATAAATTAAGGGAGTGGATTGTTAATAATATTAAAGGATTAGGATATAAAGAAGCTAGTCATTTTTTAAGGAATATAGGGTTCACTGACTATGCAATAATAGATTTTCATATACTAGACCTCTTAGTGAGATTTAACGTGATTAAAAAACCAAGATCTTTAACTAAATCAAAATATTTAGAGATAGAGGAAATGATAAGAAAAATTGCAGAAACCTTAAACCTTAATCTCGCTGAACTTGACCTTTATATGTGGTATATGGAAACTGGAAAGATTCTTAAATAAAAATTCTAATTTTAATGAGGCTAGATTCTTAAGGTGGGGTGTATATAGAATCAATATTTTTTTATTGGAATATTGGTTGTTTTCCTGTCCTGTGTATCACGTGTACTTCTGTTAAGGCAAATGAAATCATTTTCCTTTATAGTACAGTAAAGATACGAATAGTTCTATATATCACCCCATTTTTAATAGATGTGATGAAATATTGCTGTACAGAAATAATAAGACAAAAGTGTATATAAAGCTTTTCCTTATTTTTTTATAATATTAAGAAACTATTGGAGGTTTAAGCTCTCTTTTCTTCTTTTTCCTCCCAACAATACCATATTTTTTTTCTATTCGTCCAGTATAAATACCAATAATAATCAAAAATATCGAAACTCCTAAATAAATAATACAAAAAGTAAGTCCAACGTAAAACCCTGGAGTATTTCTAAACCCGTACTCTATTGTTACGAAAATGATGGTAGATATTGCAAATGTTGAGTTAATTATACCACAAATTAGATCAAAATATAGACTCTTTCTTTCGCTTTTTATCTTATCATTTTGAGACATTATGAATGTTTAATAAAATTTTCAAGTTTATTATATACCGTTTCTAAAAGATTTAAATCTGGTAAAAATGTAAATCTAACATGATCTTTTCCATATTCACCAAAACCAGAGCCATATACAGTACAAATTCCTGTCGTTTCAAGTAAGTCTATGACAAACTCCTTATCATCTTTCCATTTTCCTATTTCTGTAAAATCAAATTTGGGGAATAAGTAGAATGCCCCGTTGGCTTTTACACATGTAATCCCTTCAATTTTTTTTAATCGGTTATATGAATAATCTCTTCTCTCCTTTAATTTTGCTACCATCTCCTTTGTATGTGTTCCAGGGTTTTTTAAAATTTCAATAGCAGCATATTGAGCAATTGAACTTGCAGATAATCGTGCCCTTGCCATTTTGGCAATACCTTCTTTTAATTCTTCTAATTTATTTTCAGGATCATGATAATACATATAACCTAAACGCCATCCTGTGGCAAGATGAGTTTTTGAAAAACCATTTAATCCAATTATGGGGACATCCTTACTAAGGGTTGCTGGACATGTAAAGGGTTTTTCATATATGATTTGATCATAGATTTCGTCTGACAAAATAGGTATGTCATATTCCCCAGCAATATCTATTATTTCTTTTATCATTTTTTCACTGAACATAACGCCAGTAGGATTATTAGGAGAACAAATTAAGATAGCTTGAGTTTTTGCATTTATTTTTTTCCTTAAATCATCGATATCTGGTTCCCAATCATTATTTTCATCTAATTCATATTCTACAGGAACCCCATCAAAGAAATTAGTATAATTTATGTATAGAGGATAACTTGGTCCTGGAATTAATAGTTCCTTCTTATTTTCTATCATTGCAGCTATGAGAAAAAAAATTGCTTCAGTTACCCCTGCGGTAACTAAAATATCATTTGGATTTATATTGAGATTATAATTCCTCAATAAAGACTTACTTAACTCTTCTCTAAGTTCTGGGGCACCTAACGAATCAACATAAAAATTTTTGCCTTGAAAAGAAGCATCTGCTAATGCTTGCGATATATAATGAGGAGTATTAAAATCATAAATGACAGGGTCTCCTATATTTAAATGATATACTTTTTTTCCGCTTTTAGCAACTTTAGTAGCGACTGCAGCTATCTCGCGAATTGCATATGAAATTTCTTTAATTCGTTGGGAAACCACAATTGTTCACTTATAAAAGTAAATTCCAATCAATTTCTTTTTCAATTAAACTGAGAACTTTATCCATTTCATCTTCTTGAATCCCAGGTCTTAAACGCTCTAAATTTCTCATAGTTGTGTATGTATCAGATGGACTTAATATTATAGGTATGCCTTTTTTATTCGCAGTAGTAATTACACCCATATCAGGTTGAATGAAGCCTGTTAATATTAATGTTGAGACATTCTGATCTAAAGCAGCCATTGCTAGATCTGTTCGATCCCCTCCAGTAATAAAAGCTGCGCGCTTAACTTGTCTTAAATATTTTAAAGCACTTTGAGCATTCATAGCCCCTATCAGAAATGTTTCTACCAGATTATTTAAACCTGTTGATGCTTGTTCATTAATTAATTCTCCCCCGATTTGCTCCTTTATTTCATTTACACGAGGAGAAAATAACTCAACACTTTTTTCTATAACTCCCAGTATCGGAATTTTATATCTAGTGATATGATCTTCCGAAAGTTCTCTTATCCTCGCTATATAATCGAAATCTATTTTATTAAAAAGAACTCCAAGAATTTTTACATTGCGAAACTCAAAATAGTTTTTTGTAAAAAAGAAGTTATCAATACAACTATCCGAGGATTCGATAGAAACGTAAATTAATTCATTAATTTCTAACGTTTGTGCTATAGACACATCATCTAATCCTGTCCTTATGAATTTTCTTATACTTGGGTTTCCTTCAATTATAATATAATCTACATCCTTAACGATCTCATCATATGCATTCTTAATTCTTTGAAGATATTCACCTTTCTTGTTTACATCAATCAAATCGACATAATATGCGTCTGGAATCGAAACTGGAGAGACATGATCGTAAGGATGGTCAGTCTTATAAACCGTATTTAAAATAAATCCTACATCTGGATCAGCTTTATTAGTAAATGTTGCTTTTGGTATTCCAATTGGTTTAAAATAAGCAAATCTTTTTCCTTCCTTTTTTAATTTCTGAATAAATCCAATTGAGAGAAAACTTTTTCCTGCACGTTCCCTGAATGAACACAAATAAAATGCTTTTACCATTTTTTTTCCCTTTTCTTATTTATTTGAACTTTATTATAGTTAATTTATTCATTTCATCTTTTAATTGTTATTTTTATATCTACTGCACTATATCCTTTAACAAAAGCTAAAAGCGGATTAATATCTAATTCTACAATTTCTGGAAAATCGTTAACAAGTTGGGAAAGTCTTAATAAAACGTTAATGATTGATTCAATGTCAGATGGTGATTCTCCTCTGACTCCATGCAATAGATTGTAAATTTTTGTGCTTTCTATCAACCTTTTTGCTTCTTCTCTAGTGAATTTATAAGATAAAGCAAAAGCTACGTCTTGCATAAAATTAGCATAAATCCCTCCTGTTCCAAACATCAAAAGTGGTCCAAATTGAGGATCTTTTGACATTCCAATAATAAGTTCATTTACTTTCGGCTCTGCTTTAAAATCAATCATTTCTTGTACTTCTACACCGTATATTTTAGCATTTTGAGGACCGAACTTCTTGGCATTATTCACAATTTGTATGTAAGCTTCAAAAGCATCCTGTGCTGTTTCAATATTTAACAGGATTCCTCCTACATCAGTCTTATGTATAATATGTGGGCTCACAATTTTCATAACAGATTTCCCAATTTCAGACTGCAAGTCCATTGCATGTCTGGGAGTTTGGGCCAACCTAGATTTAGGAGACTTTATTCCGTAGCAATCAAAAACTTCACTTGTCTCGTAACTCAACAAAACTGTTCTCCCATCTTCTCTAACTTTAGTAAATATTTCTTTAACTCTTCCTTTTTCTACCTTAAAACTAGGAATTTCTAAATCATATAGAGGAGTGCTTTTTAAATATTCAGCCCGTTTTACAAGTGTTTTTAAGGAATGAGCTGCTCGATCTGGAAAATCATAACATGGGATATGATTTTGCTTTAGATATTCCCTACCTTCAGAAATATTCTTTCCCCCTATGAAGGAGCATACAATAGGTTTTTCCGTTAAATGTTTAGATGATATCTTATAAATAAGTCGAGCAACTTCAGAAGCGTTAGTCTGAGCTTGAGGAGTTACTATAATTAATGCACCTTCTGTAGTAATATCATCAGAATCAGCTTTACCATTTAGACCAAAAATTGTATTTAATGTAAATTCATATCTATCAGGAGCAGCATCTCCTACAATATCTATCGGATTGAATATGGCTGCTTCTATAGGCAATTTTTCCCTTAATGCATGGAGGATCGTCTCTGAAAAACTTGAAAACTTTAAATTTTCACGCTCAAATGCATCTGTGGCTACAATTCCAGGGCCACCAGCATTAGTTATTATAGCAAATGAATTTTCTTTAGGAATTGGTTGATAAAGAAAAATTTCACCGTAATCGAATAGATCTTCAATTGTTTTTGCTCTAATTACGCCGCATTTACTAAAAGCCAAATCGTAAGCGAGATCTGCTCCTGCTAAAGCTCCTGTATGACTTGAGGCAGCTCTTGCTCCTGCTTCGCTTATTCCAGATTTCAATATTATAATCGGTTTCTTTCGGGTTGCTTTTGGTAGAACTTTGAGAAATCTATTTCCATCTTTAATACTTTCTAAATAGCATAAAATAACTTTTGTATCCTTATCATCTGCTAAATATTCTATGAAATCTACAGCCCCTAAATCAGCTTTATTGCCCAAGCTTATATTACAAGAGAATCCATATGGAAATAACATACTAGCATCCATCATTGCAGTAAGCATAGCACCTGATTGAGATATCATAGCAATTCCACCCTTTTTTGGAGTCTCTGCTGCAAAAGAACCATTATAATTGAGCCCAATAAATCCTAAGCAATTTGGACCTAAGATTCTCATATTATATTTTTTACCAATTTCGATGAGTTCTTCTTCTCTTTCTACGCCTTCTCCACCAATTTCTTTAAAACCCGCTGAAATAACAATTAAACCTTTTACCTTTTTTTTCCCACATTCTTCCGCTGCTTTATTTACAAACTTACTGGGGATAACAAAAATCGCTATATCTATTATGTCTTTTACGTCTAAAATACTCCGAAAACATGGTATACCATTAATTTTATCTGCATTAGGATTTATCGGAAAAATTTTACCTTTATACCCTGAATTTAAAATATTATTTAAAACAGTATTTCCTACTTTTCCTTTAGTCGTACTTGCCCCTATGACTGCAATAGTCTTTGGATTGAAGAAAAATGAGATGTCGTTATTAGCCATTTTTGTATCTATTTTTAATTAATTTAAAAAAGGTATATTAAAATCTATAATTGTAATACTTTTTAAATTTTTCACAGCATTACAACAGTCATGTACAATACGTATCTGAGTAAAAAAAAAATCCAAAAGGATCTATTTTTAATTGATAAAAAAATAAAAATTAAAAAAAAAAATTAATTAAAAAAAAATTTAAAGTGATGTCTTTTTCTGAAAAATTTTTACTCCTAAGATGATAAATGTTGAAGTGAATGCTAATATGATTAAGAGTCCACTCCAAATAGGAAAAATAGACGCTGTAGATGTAGGTAAAATTATAGTTCCACTATATAGAAAATCTGTAAATAAATCCCCAACTACAGTCAGTTGCAGGTAGACTTGTTTAACCCAATATTGTGGAGTGAAGAACACACCAGCATTGTCCAATGGAAAAAATGATCCAGATACGAACATTAGCGCCATATGAGATAACATGGCAATCCCATTTGCTCCTTCAGGAGAACCGAGAAAGCTTGCAATAATTAGACCCAATCCGATACATCCAATACCAAAAATCATGGCAATTAAGTATCCAAGTGGCAACATTGCAAGTTCAAAGTGAGCCCCTAAAACTCCATAACCAAATGCAAATACTAAAATGAGTTGTAGATTCATAAAAATAGTCTCGGAGATAACAGCTCCTAAAAATACATTTCCACGACTTACAGGCATCGAATCTATTCTCTCTAATGTTCCGTCTACTTTGCTCATAGCAAACATTACTGCACTTGTTACTGTGGACATACCTATTGTATAAACCACTATCCCCGGAAATTCTACATCAAATACGGTTAACCCATTTATCATAGGCTCTGCATCACCTTCACTAAAGGCTAATTTGTAAACAAGTAGCATCATAATTGGAAAAGCAACTGTCCAGAACATTGAACCTAAATTCTTAAGCTTTTCTTTTATATTCTTTTTAGCGATATACCATGCTTTTACATCGATTGAATACATTAATCACGTAACCCCCTACCAGTTAATTTTAAAAATATATCTTCAAGAGAATCTTCCCTAAAATGTAATGTTTTAAATGAATCTACATTTGGCAAAATTTCTCGTTTAAAGGTTTCAATTCCTCCAGAAAAGGAGATGGTTAACTTATTATTTTGCATTTCTGTAATACGTTTCACATTCTTTATTTGTCCTAGTTTATTCTTCGCTTTAATAAGTGCTTTCCTTGTAGAAAAACTAAACTCAAGAATATTACCATTGCTTGAACTACTTTTCAATTCGTCTAAGGTTCCAAAAGCGATAATTTTGCCCCTATCCATGATGGCAATATGATCACTTAATGCGTCAGCTTCTATCATATCATGAGTAGTAAGGACAATTGTCATTCCTGTATTTTTTAGTTCCTTGATAAAATCCCATACAAGGCGTCTTGCTTGAGGATCTAGACCAGCACTTGGTTCATCAAGAAAAAGAATTTGTGGGTTATGAATAAGGCTCATTACAAGATTTAGTCGTCTTTTCATTCCCCCAGAAAAAGTTTTAGCTGCCTTTTTACGTCCTGCAATATTCATTTTCTTTAATAAAGCATTTGTACGTTCCTTTAAGTCAGCAGGATTCATTCCATGCATACGACCAACAAATTCTACATTATCTTCTGCTGTTAAGGCTTCAAAAACCACATTCTCTTGAGGACATACTCCAATAAGAGGTTTAATTTTATCCTTTTCTTTTATTAGGCTATAATCTTTGATCCTTGCGTCACCATTTGAAGGTTTTAATACTGTAGTAAGCATTCTAATTGTTGTAGATTTCCCTGCACCATTAGGACCTAAAAGTGAAAATAATTCACCTTTACGAATTTTCAGATTAATCCCATCAACTGCTTTAAGACCATTGAATGATTTTGCAAGTTCTCGAACTTCGATTATATATTCATCCAAATGGTTATTCTCATAGAATTGATTAGGATGTGTATTTTCCATTTGTGTTTTTTCTTTTATTGATACATTCATATTTATAATCATAATTAGTTTGAATAAATTACTTCTGTAGACCAATTTTTGCTATACACAATCAAAAAATCTACCAAAAATGGATTAAAGCATAACGATTAAAAATTGTTAAATCTTTTTTGTAGTATGACTAGAATTGTAATGATTACAAGTAAAGGAGAGATAAATCTTAATTTATTTGATGAAGATGCTCCTATGACTGTTGCTAGTTTTTTGTTTTTAGCTAAACAGGGTTATTATAATGGTCTAAAATTTCATCGAGTTATAAAAGATTTTATGATACAAGGTGGATGCCCAACTGGTACTGGATATCATGGTCCTACAAAAAAAGGTATTAATTCATTTCCATTTCAAGGAAAGAATATTAACTATCCTTTTGCAGATGAATTTCAATCAGGGAGAAAATTTGATAAGCCAGGGATATTAGCCATGGCAAATGCAGGAAAAAATACGAATGGTTCTCAATTCTTTATTACCCACGTTCCTACTCCACATCTTAATAATAATCACACGATATTTGGAGAGGTGGTAGACCCAATTGCTGACCAAAAAATTGTAAACTCAATAACTCAAGGAGATACCATTAAAGAAATTAAGATTTTGTAACTTTTAATCTAAAAAATTATTCTAATCCTTTTTTTTCGAAGGAGAAGCACGGTTTTCAGCATTAAACTCAACCTAGAAACTAAAAGTTTAAAGCATCAAACAACATTAATATATTTGAAAAAATGAATTTTCTAATTAAATTAAACTAATTGGATACTAGTGCCATGGATAAAGATTTAAAGGATTTAATTGACACTATTGAAATAGAGACCAAGACAAGAGCTCAACTGGAGTCTCAAATCAAGTCCATGAAAGAAGAGATAAATCGTTTGAAATTTACAATAAAAGAACAACACTTATTAATTGAAGAACAAGGAGATCAAATTAGTTTTGCTCAAAGTGATCTTCCAAGCGAAATTAATATTTTAAAAGAAATGATTGCATCTCAAAGGAAAGATTTAATAAAAAGAGATGAGAATATCGAAAGATTATATGGTAAGATAGATGAGTTGACTTCGCATGAAGAACAAGATAAATATAAATCTGTTGAGAGCCAAAATAATGAACTAATTGAAGCACAAGAGCTAATATTGAAATTTTCTGAAGAAAGTGAAGAATATAGAAATCAAATTGAGGATTTAAAGAATCAAGTTGAATCTTTAAAATCAGAGAAGAGTGAACTTGAAGAAGCCAAAAAGACACCGACAGATGAAAACGCAGAAATAGTGAATTTAAAACGATTGAATTTTCAATTAATGGAACAAAATGGTTTGTTGCGCGTTGAGATAGAATCACTTAAAGCGAAAATGCAGGAAAAGGTCGAAGCTTTAAAATCAGAAGAATTAGAACTAGCCAACAAAAAAATTAGAGAATTAACTACAGAAATGGAAACTTTAAATATTAAATTGGCAGAAAAACCCGAAACTGTAAGTATACAAGAATTAGATTTAGCTAATAAAAAAATAGAAGACCTAACTTCAGAATTAGAGGTTTTAAAAGCTCAAATGGAAGAAAAAATCGAATCAGCAACTTCAGAAGAATTAGAATTAGCCAATAGAAAGATTGAAGCTTTAAGCTTAGAAATAGACGATTATGATGCCCAATTAAAGTTTTTACAAAAAGAATTAGAGACTCAAGCTGAACCTGCGATAATTTCCACAGAAGAAGCATTAGAGTATGCTAAAATGCGGGATCAATATGAAAATACAAAATCTGAATTATTAAAATATCAAGAAGAAAATACTCTCTTGAAGAATTATTTGTCTAAATTAGAGACTCAAAACAATAAATTAATTGACATTAAAAAATCTACTAAATCAATAGCTTATGATTTTCCAGAACACTTTCAAATTTCTCTTTTTAAAAGAATGTATAGTCTTTTAGATGATAACGAGAAACAAGTTGTTATTAACGGACTTATCAAAGATTTAAACAATAAAAACAATCAAATTAGAAGAACTTCTATAAAATTATTAAGTGAGATAAAAGATAAAAGAGTTTATGATACATTTTTAGAATTAATTCATGACGAAGATTGGCTTATTAGATATAACCTTATTAAAGCATTGAGTAAATTTGATTTTGAGTCAGAAGAATTTAGAGAGTTGCTGAAGAACCTATTAAAAGATTCAGATGTAGACGTAAGAGAGCTTGCAGCAAAAATGCTTAATGAAATAACTAAATAATATGAAATTTTTGCTTTTTTATATCAAATCTTAAAAATCTTTGCCTTCTCTCTAGATAATAAATCTGCTAAGTAAAGCGGTTCTGGTTGTCGATGCCCTTTCGTTGTAATTAAACTTATTTTGAGGGCAATTTCAATAGTAGTTTTATAACCTACACTTATAAAGACTACCTTTGAACCGTTATTTAAACAAATAGCATAACCCAATATTTCATTTATAGCACTTTTGTCAATATTTTCAGGGTTTTTTGCCCATATTGGTACTTTACTACCTCTTATTTTCTTAATTTCATTCTTTTTATAATATCCAATATAAGGATTCTTGGCAATACCTATGGTAGGAATATCCAAAAGGAAACCAAGATGTACAGCTTCACCAAACCTCCTAGGATGAATAATCCCGTGTCCGTCACACATAATTAGATCTGGAGTATTCGGTAACTTTGAAACTACATTGAATAATAAATTACATTCTCGGAAACCTAGAAAACCTGGTTTGTATGGAAAAGTAATAAAATCATGTGCGAAAAAATATTCCTCTATTGAATTTTTTTCTAAATTCCAAAGTACGGCACATGCGACACCATTTTCTTTATTTCCTTTAGTAAAGTATGAAATATCTACTCCAGCTATAGTCCTTATTGACTTAATACTGTGAATATCATCTTTCTTTAAATTACTAATTCTATTTTGATATTTGTTTTGAAGTAATTCTGCTTGTTCAAATGAGTAGTTATTCCTTAATAATTCTTCTTTATATGTCATCTAAGTCAATAATTTTATTAGTGTTAGAGGATTTGTTGATTCCAAAAATTGTTATCATGGTATTTAAATTACCTTACCACTACTAAAGGTTTCTTTATTACTTTGCATAGTAATTCAAAAATATCTATACATAAATTATTTTTTAACTTTTAAAAATTAATTAGGTTGATATCTTTATTTTTGTTATAATATTTGAGAATCTAATTCTGATAAATAATCGTGAAATTCATATCATAGAAATTCCTAAATGAATTAAACAAAAAAATTCATTTTTGATATCAATGAAAATAGCCGTCTCAGGAAAGGGAGGAGTTGGAAAAACTCTAATAGCAGGTACTTTAGCAAGATTATTTGCCAAAGATGGATTTAAAGTTCTTGCAATAGATAATGATTCAGCAATGAATCTAAGTTACACTTTGGGCCTGGATGAGAGTACTAAGAATAAAATTGTTCCAATTAAAGAAATGAAATCGATGATTGAAGAAAGAACAGTTGTAAAAGGTGCCGGTGCCGGAGTTTATAACATAAATCCTGAAGTCTCTGATATCCCTGATAGATTTAAGGTATCGGGCCCGGATGGCTTACAATTGCTGGTTTTAGGTGGAATTGAAGAACCAGCCACTGGATGTCTATGTCCTGAAAACGCATTGATAAGAACACTTTTATACAATTTATTTGTGAAAAGAGATGAAGTAATAGTTGTTGATTTTGAGGCTGGTATAGAACATTTAGGACGAGGGACTGCTAAAGGTATTGATGTGATGTTAGTAGTTACAGAACCTTCCCAAAAATCATTAGATTTATGTAAAAAAATAATAGATCTTTCTAAGAAATTAGGAGTAATCAATATCTACTTGATTGCTAATAAATTATTTGATGAATCCGAGAAGGAAATTATCAATAATCGTATTAAAGAGTGGGAAGTGCCTCTTTATCATTCTATCCCTTTCGATCCCGAAATAGGGAAAGCTGATTTAAATGGAGACTCTCCTATTGATTTTAATCAAGCTTCTAAAGGTGTCCAAGCAATCAAAAGTCTCTACTTGAAACTAAAGCAATTAAAAACAGAAATTTTTGATTTATAGGAATATTTATAATAGTTTTAGAGAAATTTATTATAACACATCTGATAAATCCAGATTTTGTTCTTCAGCAAGTTCCTTCCATTGTTCTATTGCCTCTAAAGCATCCTTTTCATCCATTTGCTCAATTGCATACCCTGCATGAACGATCACGAATTTTCCAACCTCTGGATTTTGAATTAGGGCTATAATAACTTTTTGTTTAATCCCATCAAAATCTACTATTGCAGAATTTCCCTCAATATTCAAGATTTTTCCTGGTATAGCTAAACACATAATAAATCAATTGGGAACTTAATTGTATACACATTTGATAATATATAAAACCAAATAAAATTATTGATTCATTTTCGAAGGAGAGTCATTTATTTTTAAGTATAATCAAAATAATATATTTCTAATAAAATAGAAAAAAATTTTCTTATATAAATCTGTGAAGAAAAATGTTCCTTGACAAATTTAGAGAATTTCCTAAAAATAGAGTCTTATATCTTATTACATTAGCAGGTTTTTTGATTATTCTATTAGTAGAAATATTCGTATTTATCTCTGTTGAAGCTTCTGTTCCTGGATATGGAATCTTGGATTATGAATTTGCTTGGACCTCATACCAAGTCGAAATTATTTTTAATATATGGGGATCTAGTGGAATAGACGAACAAATTACCGCAATATATTGGGATTTCTTATTTATAGTCGGTTATGTATCACTCGCATTTGGTTTAATTGTTCTCGCATTCAGAAAATCGGAGGGGAAAATTCAGAAAATCGGAACTATTATAACAATAACACCATTTTTAACAGGTTTTTTAGATATGATTGAAAATCTATTTTTAATATTGATGACTAATACCCCTACCTCTGTTTCAGATCCATTTCCATTAATAGCCTCCTTAAGTGCAACACTAAAGTTTGGATTTTTATTCATTGGTATTATTTATTTCGTAATCACGATAATATCCATAGTGATTAATAAGATTAGGAAATAGTACAATAATAAATCGGGGCTTTTCAATGTGCTAATTTTAGTGTTTTTATCCTCCTCTTGAATAAAACGCAATTAAATCATCAAGCCAATTAAAGATTTCTTCCTTAGATAGATTATCAACATTGAATTTTAATCTGTCTAATTCTCGCAATAAATTCTTTATATCTAAAGGAACAGGATTATGACACAATTCAAATAAGTATTCATTTGTTTTTGTGATAATCTGCTTGATACTTGAATCCATAGGATCGAACATAGATTTTCCAGTTACTTCATTAATACTTTTATCTAACTCAACCAGATGATTTATTAAATCAAATAGTCGTCCTGTTTCATTTCCCTTAAAAGAACTGTCTACCTGATAATAATATCCTTTATAATCATCTATTGGTATTAATTCTAAAAATTTATTAGCTATTTTGATAACAGATTTCACATTTTTATAGAGGTTGGATGGTGCCCAAGAATGAATATCAAAACTGGATTCAATTCTTTCATTATGAACTACTAATCTAAATTTATGCTCATCTTTAAAATAACCAAATGGAATTATAACAAAATCTAAAGAGTTCATAGGTTCTTTACTTAAAACATATTTAAGATCATTTATTATATGAATTTGATCAATTGAATGTTTATAAAGATCAAATTTAATTTTTGTGGAATGAGGTTTATACATATAAAAAATTAATCCTTCAAATCCTTGTATATCTAATTCTATTGAAAAAGTTATTTGTTCTTGAATTATATCTCTATTATTAAATCTTATATTCAAAAATAAATGATAATAATTTTCTACATGGTGAAAAAACCAAGGAACCCCCCGATTTAGATTGTATATGGACATACTAAACTCAATTTAAAAAAGTGATTCTTATATTCTTCTATTTAAAAAGTATAAGATACCCATTTTATTAAAGAAATCTCTATTATTTAAATTTTACATACTGAAACTAAAAACATTTAGATCTTACAATCAAAAATAGGTAAAAGAAATAAAATAAAAAAAATAAAAAAAATTTATAAATTTCGTTTATAGGTTTTCTATAGCTGTATTGCGTCTAGTTCGATGGTTTTTTAAACCAATCTCCTCAGAGCTAACACCCATAGCTAACGCTAACAATTCCGTTATATATAATACTGGAATATTATATTCTGTTTCAAATTTCTTTGAAAGATTTCGTTGCTCTCCGTCTAATCGTTGGAAACATGCAGGACAGTTTACAACGATACAATTTGCGCCAGCTTTTTTAATCGAATCACACTTTTGCTTCAATATTGCATCTCCATGTTCCGGATATGGACCCGCAACAGCATTTCCACAACATAATGCTAATTCGTCATAATCAACTACACTAGCTCCTGAAGCTGCGACGAGTTCTTTCAAATTTTTTGGACGTAATGGATCATCAGCCTCCATCCATTCAACGGGACGCATGTAATGGCAGCCAGGATGACAAGCAACCTTTAGTTCACTCATTTGCTTTGTAACAGCACCTTTTATCGAACCCAATTTTGACAATAAAACATCAACAAAATGCTTTACATCAATTGAACCTTTGTATTTTTTCCCAATCTTAGCCAAATCTTTATTGATGGCTTCTTTTTTATTGGAATCATGTTTTAACTGGTATTGTACTCCACGAAGTGTATTAGTACAACCATTGCAGAGTGAGATTATATCTTTACCCTCAGCTTCAGCTAAAGATAAGTTACGAGCACCTAAGGCAAGCCATGCTGTATTATCGAAACTTTTTAGACCAGTGGGATCTGGACAACAAGCAAATGGAGCTTGTGATGTTTGAACCCCTATTTTGTCAAAAACCTTTCTGGAGGCTGCCTCAATAAATGGAATTCTGTTTCCAATAACACATCCTTCAAAGAGTTTGTATTCTGTCATTTTTTTTAACCTCCATTATAATTTTTTATCTGCACCTATTTCTTTTAATAAAGTTTGTACTTCATTAATCTCTGGTGCAGCTACAGCTGGTAAGCCCAATTGCTCACGTCTTCTCTCGATCGCAGGTTGAGATGGAATCGCCTTTCCGCTTTCAAAAACAGCTTTTGCTTGAGATAAGATATTATCTGGTGCTAATCCGGCTCCAGTAGTAACGTTTTTTGCTAAAGTTATAATTTCAGTGACCTCAATCCCTTGTGGACAGACGGTATCACATGTATCGCACACTGTGCAACCCCATGGTATAATTGCTGATTTCGTACCAGCTAGTTCCATAACAACATCTTTATATCCTAAAAGTGTACCTAAAACAATTAATCTGGGATCGAAAACATTTTCATAGAAAGGGTTAGCTACTGTAGCGACAGGGCAATTATCTGTACATCTGTTACATTGATAACAGTATTTGATCTTATCAGATGTCACATGGACGTCCATTATTAACTTCCTAAATTCAAAATCTATACCTAATGGTAATTTCATTTTTTATCACATTTTTTTCGAGTTTTTTATTCATTATTATTTTATTTATGTTGGTTTTAACCCATGCATGGGCAGTCATATCCAATCTATAATTTTTATTGGATATTTCATCCTAAACCAACGTTCATCTCACGGGAGTAAATTTCTTTACCACTTTCATCTACTACTGTGATGTGAGCGGCACATGATAGTCAACAGTCAAAACATCGAACTACCATCTCTAAGACATTCACAATCCCTTCTGGTATTTCACTCATTCTTTTTTTCACACTCTAAATTTTGATTTAGTTTATTTTATCCATGGATCTGGTAATTTCAATCCTTCTAAAGCTTTGTCTTCAAATACTTGTTTGGCAACATGCATTAATGTTTTTTCGATTCCAGCAATATTATGGTTGGTCGCTACTAAAAGGTTTGCCTTTTTACAAATTCCTTCAGCATCAGAGAAGATGTTATATAAGAGCAGTCCTCTTGGAGCCTCAGTAACACCAACTCCATTTCCTTCTCTTGGTTGGACATCCAATGTTTTACAATCTGGATTAACCACATCAGGATCCTGAAGTAATGTTGCGATAACTTCAATAGATTCAACTAACTCTATTAGCCGAGCCCAATGATATGCAAACGTGTGGTGAATAATATTAGTCCCAACTTTTGCCCTCATCGCTTGTAATGCTTCATCAGCTAAAGGTGTTGCCATTTTATCAGCGGCATTTATCATCGCTAATGTATTAGCTCTATAAATTCCTTCAGGATATCCTGCAGGTTTATAGTACATATGAGTTGCATAAGAATGTTTTGGAATATGTTCACCTAGAGCGTCAAGATAATTCTGAGGAGCATAGTCGGTTTTTTCTCCAGTTGGAGAAACTATACGAATATCTCCATCATAGATATCGTGGACACCATTCTTAGTGAGACCAACATAATAAGTTGGAACAACACCAACGTTTGCTACAACATCCCAATAATCTTCAACAACTTTAAGACCAATATCTACTGTTTTCTTAGTCCATTCAACTTGATCCTCAATTTGCTTTAAGAACTTATCCCTTGCTCTTTCATCCATAGGCTTTTTCATGCCCCCGACAATCGCTGATATTGGATGTACAGACTTTCCCCCAATTTCCTGGCATAATTTTTGACCAAAATCCATCATTTTTAATGCCATTGCTCCTACATCTGGCATTTGATTAATAACATGAACTACATTTCTTAATGCAGGATCAGCCATAGGTCCTAATAAGAAATCAGGAGCGGCTAATGCATAAAAATGCAATGCATGTGATGAATACTGCTTAGCATTTTGCAGTAATTGACGCAATTTATATGCCGCAGGAGGAATCTGAACTCCCCACGCATCTTCTACTGCCTTAGTAGGTGTTAAATGATGAGGAATTGGACAAATACCACAAATCCTAGGCGTAATCCTTGGAATATGTTCACAATAACGCCCTTCTAAAAACTTTTCAAAGAACCTCGTAGTAGTTATACTAAATTGAATATCTTGAACAGTTCCATCGTCGCCTAGTACTACTTTTAACTTATTGTGTCCTTCTAACCTCGTAACAGGGTCAACGACTATTTCTTTAACCATTTTTTATTCGCCTCCTTTATATGTTCTATTTGATGCTAAGGTAAATTTCTCAAATGTACCTAGATGATCTTTTACCTGGGAAAGTAATTCACTTTTGGATATATTTACATTAAATCCTTTTATCACAGTATCAGCAAATCTCTCTGCTTGATTAACTCCCCATTCTGTCTGACCAAAACAACCAGTACATGGAGAATTTACCTTTATACACATTCCACCGCAACCAGCTTTAGTCACAGGCCCCATACATATATATCCCTGTTCTATGAAACAGTCTTCCATGTTAGGAAGCCCTTCATAGTCTCTCTTAACTTTTGTCATTGTTGATTTACTACCAATTATTCTAGGACAAGTATCACAGACATTTGAAATTTCAATGAAATCTCGATTATCTCTTAAGAAACTCATTAATTTTCCAGCAATTTCCTCTGTTGTAGGGGGAAGATTCGCAAGAGGCGTTTCAGGAGATCCTCTTTTCTTAATTTGCTTAAGGATATCTCCTGCTAAATCAAATCCCGCCATTAATGGAAGATTTAGGAATAAAGGCAAGAATTCATAAAGAGATTTTTTATCACCTGAACTAAGTTTACCAGGTTTTTTAACCATTTTGTTTAGTTTATCAGCTCTTGAATCAACAGTTTTAGCAGGTCCAAAGCATCCGACACACGGTTTATCATCGCTAGTACATTTTAAAGTACATCCAATACTAGTTATTGAACCAAAACAAAGTATACCTCTATCTAATAGACAATTATCTTTGATGGAACAATCATTGCAAAATGATAAATCGTTCATTGGGAATGGCTTTTGACCTAATAAAAACACAACTGCACTCGCAATCGCCTCTGGTTTAGGAGGACACCCTGAAATGTATGCGTCTACTTTAATAATCTCGTCTACAGGTACAATTTTATCAGTGAAACCTGGCACATTTACTGTGGGTTCTCCACCACTCTCGTCAGCGATACTTTCCACCTCAGAGAATTTGCGTTTAATGAGGTTCTCCTTGCTCCATTGGTTAGCTAGTCCATGTACATTACCATAGCATGAACAGCTACCAAAAGCAATAACTAAAGCACACTTTTGTCGAAGTAATTTTGTTTGTTCAATATCATGATTGGTACGTAAAGAACCCTCAACGAATCCTACAAGAATTTCTCCGTCTGCTCTTGCTTTTAATGAATCATTTTTGAAATCTACTACAGCTGGCCAATAGACAATCTCTAATGCTGGAAGCACATTCAGTAAGCCTAAGTGTAAATTAAGTAAGCTTTGATGACACCCCCAGCAATCAGAATTTTGCATGAATGCTACTTTTACAGCCATTTTATATCAATTTTTTGTTGTTTTTTTTATTTATTTAAATTAGCTAATTTATAATAAAAAAATTAGTTGAGATAGTGTATTCATAACTTTATTAAAAGCTTCTGATTAACTAAACTTTCTATTTAAGGGATTTTTCTATAACATTATGAATATATATTCAAAAAGAATTTTCTGAGTTAAATTTTAGAGAATAATATAGAAAATGGTTAGGTTAATAATATACTGATTTCATGAAAAATTAGGAATATTTTACAATTTTTCGATTAAATTTTGTTTTTTATTCAATTTTTAAACCTTTGTTTATAATAATGTTTGCTTGTATTGAAACGAATTGAAAATCTCAAATTAATTCTATAAAAAATGTAAAACACCAACATATCATTATTAAATTTTTAGTTTTATAAAGTCGAGTGTAATTCAGGAAAATTTAATGCAGGATCAAAATATCTAAAAATTACCACATCCATAGCATTTACCATCAAGATATGCGGCACATTTTCTGCATACATTCCCACAATTATTTTCATGGCTTTCTTCACTGTATAAATTAATAGGTATATATTTAGGTAGAATAAAATCAGACACAAAAATAGAAGCTGAATGCAAAATTCCCTTTTTATTAGTAGGTCCACAATAATTCAAATATCGGTGCAAGATATCAACACTTTTTCCAATGATTCCCATAATTAAGTTATATTGGCCGGTTAATTGAGCTAATAAAAATACTCTAGGACAATCCTTATATGCCTTAATAATATGCTGAACTTCTTCATAATTACTCATTTCCATCAAGAGAAAGAGGGCTTTGAATTGAAGTTTATTGATGTTTGTATTAGCTTGAACTTTTAGAATGCCCGAATCTTCAAGCTTGGTGATTCTTTTTGCAATTCCTGTATGGCTCATTGTTTCATTGACAGATTTAAATACAACCTTTTCAAGGTTTGTTAAGCTTTCCCGTCCATTTTTAAATAAATGCTTTATAATTTGTCTATCAATATTATCTAACTGCATAATTTCTTAGGAAATAATTAAGTTTGCCTGTGATAACCAAAAATTAGAATTTTAAAAGAATTATGGTTATAATAATTTATATTTCAATATATATAATGGTTTAAGTTATCAAATGAAACTTTTTCTAAGGTTTTATCTAAAATATAAAATAAATCAATCAATCGATTGGTTTTATTCCTAATTAATTTACTCCTATTAAAATCAAATTCTTGTTTTTTTCTATCAAATATTCACAAATTTTTGATGATTTCTTATTTTAGTTTGATAATAGCATTCAAACTGAAACTATAATTTACAAATTGTTTTAAATTGAAACAATAATGCAAGAGAAAGTTTAAAATATGTAAGTTCGTGTTTATAATGCACTTTTTTATATATTAAAGATTCTAGTAATATTATTATGCCACTCGATAAGATCGATAAACAGATAATCAAAGAATTATATAAAACTGGTCGAAAAAGTTTAATGTCATTGAGTAGAATTATTACTAAATCAAATCGAGAAAAAATGAGCCACGCAGGAATCAGTAAAAGAATTTCAAAATTAGAAAAAACAAATATTCTCAAAGTCCAAGCGAATCTTAATGTAAGGGCGTTAAATTATAAAGTTGCTTTTATTCTCATGGAGATGGAGAATTACGAACAAGTGAAAAATATCATTGAAGCTTACTCGGACTGTCCGCGAATATTTTTATTGGCACATGTTACAGGACAATATAACTTAATTATGGGAATTGTTGGTCAAAATATGGATGTAATAAATAGGTACATTAATTATTGTGGACCTACTAATAAAAAGGGAATTTTGCATTCAGCCTCGATTTTTGTGTCAGATTTTATCTTACCAAAATTTCTACCACTTAATCTCTTTAGTCAAGAAAGTAATGAAAGTAATTGCGGAAACATTTGTAAAGACTGTAGCGCATATCTTGATGGTAAATGCTATGGATGTGGTAATTTTTAACACTAGGGAACCGGTTGAAGAGCGTATGAAATTTAATACTTATATCACCTATATTAAAAATATTCTATAATCACCTACAACCCTAATTCAATATTTAAGTATCTTAAATTTTAAAGAATGCTTAGGGATATATTAACCTAAAATGCTTTTAAGATTTTGATTTAGGATTTTTTTAATAAAAATTGCTTTATTTTTCGAAAGTATAATTTTTGCAGAATATAGGAAAATCAAACACTAACTCTGGATGAGAATCTAGTTTAATACCAGACTTTTCAATTAAATCGATTTTCTCTATTGAATTTCTCGAAGTTTCAGATTCAAAATTCTCTTTTAGCATATATTTTTTACTTATTATGGGAAAATCGAAAACATATTCAATACTGCTTAAGGTTAATGAAATTTCCTTAAGCGTTTGTATTTTTCTCGTAGATTTTGGGAGAGAGATAACATAGTTATTATTTAAATTTAATTTCTCAAGTGACAAAAGGTTTCCTATTGAAATAGGTAAATAATATAATTTATTTCCATTTAACCATAATTGTCTAAGAGATTTTAACATTCCTATGGAATTTGGAATGTGTTTAAGCATATTACCACTAACGTTTAAGATTTCAAGTGAGATTAACAAACCAAAATCTTCTGGTAGTTCTTTTAATTGGTTATCACCCAACTTTAAAACCTTTAGAGATTTTAAATTACCTATAGCTTTCGGGAGAACCTTAATCTTATTAAAAGAAATTTCTAAAAATTCAAGAGATGAAAGCGAACAAATTGATTTAGGTAACTTTTGTAATTTATTATTTGTTAAATTAAGATGTTTAAGGGAAACAAGAGATCCGATAGATTTAGTTAACTTTTCGAGTTGATTCCAACCTAACTTTAAAATTTCTAAAGATTTAAGAAATACTATAGACTTAGTTAAATGTGAAAGATTATTCTCCTCAATTTCTAAGATTTTAAGATTAGAGATCGAATTAATTGTTTGCGGGAGTTCCCCCAAATTATTATTAGATAGTTTAAGAATTTCAAGCGAATAAAGTAATCCAATAGCATGTGGTAAAGAATCTAATTTATTTGAATTTAAATTTAGTGATTTAAGAGATTTAAGCAACCCTATTGATGGAGGAATCGTTGTTAAATTATTTCCTTCGACAGTTAAGAATTTGAGAGAAGAAATATATCCAATCGATCTTGGGAGCTTTTTAAGCATATTAGAATTTAAATTTAAGTGCTCTAAAGAAATTAGTTCCCCTATTGTAGAAGGTAAATTATCTATTTGATTATTACTCAAATTTAATATTTTTAATGATTTTAATTGAGAAATTGATTTCGGGATAGTTTTAAGGTTATTTCCATCTAAATCAAATAATTTTAATTCAGTTAAAGCCCCTATAAATTCAGGCATGACATATAACTTACATCTTTTTAACACTAGAATTTCTAAAGCCTTAAAATTTATGAAATATTCTGGGATTGTTATCAAAGAAGTGTTTTCTAGTTGAAATTTAACGATCTCCCCTTCTTT
>JBHLOJ010000004.1:0-74349 GCA_048940605.1 Promethearchaeota archaeon | reverse complement strand
AAATTAGAGTTTGAAATTTATTCATTTGGGCAAGATATTGTAATTAATCCAATAGGACCTAAAAAATCTAAGTTTAAACCAGATCATTATGCTGATCTATCCACCTATCGCACTCGTCGATCAAAAAAGGAACGAATTAATCTTAATCTTGAAGTTACGAAGGATAGAGTCATTTTAAAAGCTCCACCTTTGTATGCTAGTCAAAATATTATTATTTTTGCTGATCAAGAAGAAATTTTTACTGGTTCTTTAAGTAGAAAGGGAGAAATTAATTTATCATTGTCAAATAAAGAAGGACGGAGACTTCTTAAAGAAATTGATAGAAATAAAGATATCTATGCAAAGATAAAATAAAAGCAAGAAATTGATGACAAAAAATAATTTTATTCTGTACTCATCAATTCTTTTAATTTTTCTACAATAGGGGGTAGTACATCCCCAATTTGATCAGAAAACCTGAGATCAGCTATCCCGTCATAAGGCGTCTCACCCTTGTTTAAGATTATTAATTTCGCACCATGTTGTTTAGCATATAAAGGCATATTAGCGGCCGGAACAACCACAAGTGAAGACCCTACTACAAAAAATACATCACTTCCTTCAGATCTTCTTATAGATTCGTATAAATCGTCTTCTGGAAGTGGTTGACCGAAATTTACAATACTATTAATGATTCTCCCCCCACAATCGGGACAGGTTGGTTGTCCTTTTTTGACTGGGTTAGATCTATACCCTTTTCCCCAGATTTCTTGATCCCAACCAGCTTCTTCAAACAACATCTTCTTACCACATTCTAAGCACTTCATAAAATACATATTTCCATGGAGTTCAGCTAATTTTTCAAATGGTATTCCCGATTTTGCATGTAAACCATCAACATTTTGAGAAATAAGATAATCTAATTTACCCATTTTTAATAATTCGACAATTGCATAATGTCCAGGGTTTGGTTTTACTTGATCCCAAGGTGGGCTTTTAGGAGGAGGAAGTCCTTTATCCCTTCTCGTCCACAAACCATCAGGCCCTCGAAAATCAGGTAAACCACTTTCAGTGGAGATTCCCGCTCCAGTAAAGACAACTAACTTTTTAGATTCAGCTATCCATTTGGTAGCAAGATCAATTTTTTCTTTTAAATCCATATTATAAAAATATACATGTTGATTATAAAAAGATAATTGCATTTTGATATTTAAATCAAAATAAAGTAATGTCGGAACTAAAATTCTACTAGAATCAATAGAAGTACACACAAAATAAATAAGACAAAAAAAAGAAAACAATTACTTATTTTATTTTACCATTTCTCTTACTTTTTCCATAATTGGCGGGAGTACGTCTTCAATTTTTTCGTTGAACTTTATATCTGCAACCATATCATAGGGAGTATCACCCTTGTTGATGATGATTAGCTTTGCTCCATTCTGTTTGGCAATACCAGGCATATTAGCTGCTGGTGTAACAACGAGTGATGAACCTATTACAAAAAACACGTCTGAATTCTGAGATCGTACAATAGCTTCTTGGAGTTCATCATAGGGAAGCGGGTCCCCAAAATCAACAATGCTGTTAATTAATCTTCCCCCACAATGCGGACACTTTGGTTGACCTTCTCGGACAGGATCCTTCCTCATTCCACGTCCCCATTTTGCTTTATCCCATCCCGCATCCTCGAATAACATTTTTTTATTGCATGATAAGCATTTCATAAAGAATTGGTTTCCATGAAGCTCAGCGAGTATTTCAAATGGGATTCCTGATTTAGCATGTAATCCATCTATATTTTGAGAAATAACATAATTTAACTTACCCATTTCCATTAATTCTACTACAGCATAATGATTTGGGTTTGGACTTGCTTGATCCCATGCCACTTTTGGTTTGGGTGGAGGCAATCCTTTATCTCTCCTGGTCCAAAGACCATCAGGTCCACGAAAATCTGGTATCCCACTACCCGTTGAACAACCTGCTCCAGTAAACACAACTAAACTTTCTGATTCAGCTATCCATTTAGATGCCTGATCAATATTTTCTTCTAAACTCATAAAAAACATTAAATAAAGAGGATTTAAAAAGATTTTTGAAATTGATATATTAATTTTGATCATATGGATAAAGCGCGGGAGAATTATGAAAATGGAGGAGTTTAAATAATCTGATGTAAATGAAAAATCGAAAGAAATATAGGATGACCACTTGAGCTTTTTAGATAGATGATTTTGCTTTAATAAAAGTTTAAATAACAAATTTTTAATATCATATTTAAAAAATTAGGGGTTGAGGATTATTTTCTCATACACAGTAAATTTTAATGAGAGTGCTTTAAAAAATATTGAACAAGTTTATAAGAAAGATACCTGTTCCGAAGTACAATCAAATTTAATTAGAGGAATAACCAAAATAATTTGTGATTTTATAAATATACCAGAATTGGCTATGAAAGGAACAGCTTTAAAAGCTTTAAGAGAATGGGAAATCAAACACAATAGTAGCATTAATACTATAGCCGATATGCCAATTAGTAAGGCTTTAAATGCAGTAAAAGAAATTTTTAGTATTGGTAAAGGAATGGTAAAGGAACTAGTGTCAGATCCTAAAGATAAAAACGAGATTTTGATTGATATTGCATTTGAGAAATCCTTCAAGTTTTTTCTTGATTATTATTCACAATATTAAGATTAAATTTATTTTCCAATTCTTTTATTAGAATAAGAAAATTATCTTCTAAATTATAATCACATATTATTTCAAGTGGTTCCTCTATATTATTTAAACTCTTTATGCTATGAGAATCGCATCCTATAGCAACGGGAATATTAGCTTTTTTTAATTTATCGAAAAATATCTGGTTTTTACGTGAGTAAAAATTAGGGTAACTTGGATTAAATTCAAAGTAAATATTATATTCCTTAAGAAATGATACTAATATATCAAGATTCTCATAAATGAAATAAGAGGGATCAAAATGTGCTAATCCTAAAATAGGGAATTTCCCTATATTTTTTGAGGTTCCTCTCCAGAAGTTGATTATGTTTTTAACAAAAGGTATGCCTTCAATATTTTGAAGATATTCAAATAGAATCAAATCAAACTTATCAGGTTTAATTAATTTAATAAAGCTCTCAGAACTTGAGAGGTCTATTTCAATTCCTTTAAGGATAGTTAATTTCTTTTTTTTATCCCTTACATAATTCTGACAAATCGATATTTCTGTTAGATATTCGGTTAATTTATCCCAATCTTTTAGTTTTGAAACCCATTCCTTCCATGAATCTGTAAAATGATCAGTTATTGCTATAAAATCTAATTTTTTTAATAATGCCCTTTCAACGATCTGTTTGATATTATTTTTTCCATCAGAGAAATTAGAATGAATATGAAGGTTAATACGAGGGAAACTCATTTTCATATTTATTTTCTCTTAAATGGATTGGATTTATAAATGATTTAAATTCCAAGACTTTTAGTTTCTCGATTTAAATAGAGACTGATTAGGCTCCCAAATAATAATGTTGTCCCAAAAAATAATAAAAACGAAATGAAAAGAAATTCAGCTGTTTTTGAGGGGATAACTGTACTTCCAAAGGTGATACTATCTATTGAAATTATATCTAAAGTAAATAAAGTAATTAAAGAAAATGTGAATATTGAAGAGACTAATTGAATAATACCAATTATTAAATTTGTATAATATATACCTCTTGCTTTGGTTTTTTTCAATTCTATTATAGTGCCAATTCCTATATCGATTGCAACTTCCTTCTTATCAATTTTCTTTATAAAATAATATACTAATTCCTTTAGAGGAAATATATCAAAGAATGTTGTAGCAATGGAAAAGATACAAATAAATATTAAGATACGAAGTAGTACAAAAGTAAAAATATTTGCAAAACTCTGTGTGGGAGATGAAACATAACCTAAATTATTTATGATCCAGATGAAAATACCAATAAGAACAAGTGCGAAAAATTTCAAACCTGCTATAGTAAAGACTATTGAATGTCGATCGGCAATTGTTAACAAATAATAAGTAATTCCAATAACAAAAATAATTATTCCTGAAAGAACGGCGTTAATATTTAAGACAAAAGCAAAAATCAGGCAGCTAGAACCAACAATTAATGGTAAATAAGGAAAAAATGGAGCCTTAAATGGACGGTCTAATTCTTTTCTCTTGTATCTAAGGTTAACTGCAGCAAAATTCACAAAGGCTAATCCAAAGAAGTAAACAAAAGTTGTAATATTTGCGGTAAAATCTATATTCGCGAAAATTATTGCCAGAATTGTAAATAATATTGCAATTCCTGTTGTAATTATTAATATATAAGTAGGGGCATTTGTTCTTTTATTTACTTTCAAGAGATTCTTTGAAACATAATGATCTCTTGCTAATGCTTGCATCACACTGACAGCTGATCCCAAAGCCGCATTCATTGCAATAAAGGTCGAAATTGTCGCAGCTATACCCATTAACAAATACCCTGGAAATCCTAATATATCATTAAGGATTAAAGCCAAGAAAATTGGAGACTCATCTGGGTTATTACCAATATTAATCAAAGATACCGATGTTATTAATAGATAAATTGCAAGTGTAATTAATATCGCAAAAATATTTGTTTTGGGTATATTTCTAGAAGGATTTTTTAGGTCAACATTTAGATAAGCTAAATTTGTAACAATACTAGTAAAAAAAATAAATAAGAATGGAAACATAAGAATTATACTTAGAAAATTCGTGTTTGAGGTTAAAAAATCTGTATTATAATTCGAAATATTTGTAATTGGAGCAATTAGAAATCCCGATATGATAAATATACTGAAGATAATCAGTAATATTATTGTTAAAAAAATAAAAGTTCTTAGTGCTAATCTTTGGGTTCTAAAAACAACAATAGCAGTAAATATTATTGATAATATTGCAATAACAAGAAATAGATTTTTCATTATAGATAATGGAAAGAATGCTTCAATAACCACGACAAAAGCTTGAGCAGAAAAGGAGAATGTAGCTATATTAGCAATCCAAAAAAAGAAACCTATTATGAATGCTAAAAAACCCCCCAACGCTTCTTTACTAAAGTTATAGGCACCTCCAGAAATGGGTAAGCTAGTTGATAATTCACTAAAATTTAAAGCAGTGATGAAAATTAAAATGCCACCTAAAATTAAGCTGATAAAAACTCCAGATTGTGCTTCACCAATGGCTGTACCTAATAAAATAAAAACTGAACCACCAATTCCACATCCAATTCCATAAAGGATTCCATTTGATAACTTGATCGTTCTTTTAGGGACAACTGTTTCTTGTTCTTTTTCAATCAAACCTATATCATTAAAATAGTATTATTAGTTAAATTCTAAATGTGTTTATAAATTAATAGAAGATTTAACTACGATTTCTCAAGGTGAAATATTCCAGATATAATAGATAAAATGGCTCCAATTAATAGGAAAACAACCATCAAAAATGTATTTATATTTACTTCCCCTAATTCTATTGTATTAAAAAATATACCTATTGCCCATATTATAAAAAATATTCCTGCACCAATTAAAATCCCACCAAAGAATTTTGAAGCTCTATAAATAGCAGATAAAATCTCCAATCTATGAATTCGGCTCTCTTTATCTCTAATTTCTTTTTCTTGATTATCTAATTCTTCTTTTAATTGTTGAAGTATATTTCGAGAGTCATTAGTACTACTTTCAATTGCTTCTTTAGCTTTTTTTAATTTTTCATGATCCAATTCCATACGTTTCAATTTTTCTGTAACTGCATCAAGCCGTTCCTCTCTCTCAAGATATTCTGTATTTGAAGTTTCTATATCTTTTTTCAAATCTTCTAATCTCTTTTCATTCGCATCAATTAAGTTTTGTTTAGCAATTATTTGTTCATCCAAGGATTCAGTGGTGTCTTTAAGATCTTGGATTCGAGATTCTATGTCAATTAATTGTTGCTGTTTATCTGTTAGCTGAATTTTATATTTAGCAAGAAGTTCTTCATAAGTTTCTCTCTGTTTTTCCATTTCAGGAAATCCATCGTGATATTCTTCAATTTTATGTTCTATTTCCCTTATACGTGTTTCTTTCTTTTCAATTTGTTCTGTTAATAGTTTTCTTTCTTCTTCTTTTGCCTCAATTTCTGAATTAGAATGTTCTAATTCAACCTTGTTTTTATTAATGTAAAATCTTAGAGTTTCATTTTCAGCACTTTGACTTTTTATTTTTTTCTCTAAACTCTCAGATTCCTCTCTCTGTTTCTCTAGTTTTGCTTCTTTTTCTAATATTTCTTGATTGAGTTTTGAAATTTTATTTCTCAACTCTTCCTGGGTTGTAACTTTTTCTTTAACAGAATCAGTGAGAACAATTAGATCGACTTGTCTACTTTCATATGTTTTTACTAATTGTTCATTATTCCGTAATAGTTCCTTATATTCCTCATCTAGAATATCTTTGCTTTCTTTTGTAATTTCAAAACGTTCCTCCAGATTTTTCATTTCTTCTGTTTTTTTATTGTACTTCTCTTCAAGAGTAGAGATTGTTTCTTCAATAGCGGCTAAATACTCTTCTTTATCATCAATTTTCTTAGAGAGATTTTCAAGCATAATTTGTGCTTCTTTTATTTCTTCACTGATTTGTTCTCCTTCTTTCCTACTTATTTCTTTCTCTTCTTCTACATTGCCATTAGTAATTGTTTCTGAGATATTTTCAATACTATTCTCGAAAGTTCTCAATTTTTTATCTATAATATCTCTGGAATTTTTTGCTTTAGATAAAAATTCCTTATCTATCTTCTCAATTTCCTTTTCTGATTTGACTTCCTTATCTTCTTCATCAAGTTCTTTGGTCATTATTTCACGTTTTTGAATATTGGAATTATAATATGTTTACCTCATTTAAAATTAGAATTAGAAAGTATAAAATTTATTTATTTTGATCGCAAATTTGTTTAAACATGTGTCGATTTAAATAATCGATCATTTATTTCACATCAAATACTAATAAGTATCTTATGAAATATACTTATTTCAAATATTTAAATTTTAATCTTTTCTCTTATATTTCTCTGATAAAGCTCAGAATCAATAAAAAAGTTTAAATAGGTACTTATTTCATTTTTTATTTGGAATCTTATTAAAATGGGATTATTGAAGTCTTTTGGTATGATTGTAAAGTAACATTAAAACTTTGTCTGATATTTCCGCCCGAACAGACTCAATTCTCCTTCTAAAATTTAATTACCTTCAATAGAATAACTGAATCTGTTTCTTTTCTCATTAAAACATAATGATGGTAATTTTTATTAGATTAGGTTGTTAGGTATATGCAATTTAAGATGTATTGCTTCTAATCATTCAAAAAATTTTCATATTATCCTTAAGGAAAGTTAAATTTAATATATGATTATATGATAATTAATACTTTTCCATTAATTTAATAACTTCTTCATAAGTCGTATCCGGCATAGGTCCAAAATGTTCCACTTTTTTTGCTCCGACAATATTTGCAAATCTGGCAGACTTCTTCAAATCCCATCCTGCTAAATAGCCTACAACGAAAGCACCACCAAATGAGTCTCCTGCTCCTGTTGGATCAACCTCAATAACTTTGAATCCTTCTATATTAGCACCATTTGGATTATCTTTAGTAAAAATCGTACATCCTCTCTTCCCTTGTTTTAATACTATTACTTTTGGACCAATAGTTAGCAATTTCTGGCAGGCTTCAATACAATCATTCATTCCTACTAACATTTCAGCTTCTTCTTCACTTGGTAATAATATTTCTGTTGTTTCTAAAACGGGTTTACAAATTTTCAGTAAGGTCTCTAAATCAAGTAGTTCTGGTCTTAAATTTGGATCAAATGAAATTATCACGCTTGGATTTTTTTCTTTAGCTATTTTTATCGCCTTATAACATGCTTCACGTGAATTTTCACTAATTGAAAGGGCACTTCCCATAATATGTAGGCATTTTACATCTTCAAAATAGTAATCATTAATATCTGAAGGTGTTGTTTTTCCAGCCGCTCCTGCAGCGAATATGAATTTGCGAGAACCGTCTGAATTATATTGATTAAAAGCGACCCCTGTAGTCTCATTATTCGATATTCTAATTTGGGATACATCAACTCCATCTTTTTGTAATTTTTCTATTATACTACTCCCAAATTCATCATTTCCTACGATACCAATAAATCCTGAACTGAAATTAAATGCTTTTCCCATACGAGCTGCTGAGCTAATAAAAATAGCTGGGGCACCGCTTGGGAAAGGTCCTTTATAAGTAGCACCAACTACCTTATGTGGTGTATCTAATTCTGTTCGCATAATCTCTACTAATAATTCTCCGAGTGAAATTATATCTGGGGTCATTTAATATATCAATCCTGTCATAGAGTTTTTTCTTATTTTATTATTCTATATATTGAATTTTAAATAAAATTAGGTATCAGATTTATGATTGAATAATAGAAAATTTGAAGGATAAAAAGGAATAGGATAAATTAATTTTGTTTTTCAAGAAATTATAATGATTATAATTAGTTCTTATAAACTATTTTATAAACCTTTGACGAAATGAATCAATTGTGTTTGAGATTTCGTTTATATGAATTTTTAATTCTTTTGGGTTTGTTTGTTTTAATTTATCAAAATTTTCGATAACTTCTTTAAGTTCATCAATCCATAAGTTCATTAAAATTTCTCGTTCTTTATTTTTACATGCTAATTTAATCTCATCATTAATCCATTCTTTAGCACTTTCAAAGATTTGTTTTTTAAGTACATCTACGGTTATTTTGACTAGATCTTGTTGACTTTTAATATCCTCTAATTCTGGTTGAAGGGTATTTTTGAATTCAATACTATCTTCCTCAAATTTCTTTAACATATCTCTAAGTACTTCTTCTTTCGTATCAAATTCCCCTTTCATTTTTTGAAATTTTAGAGAAAAATCATCATTTACTGCTTTTATACTATTAATAATGATTTTGATTTTATCCTCTACATTTAGAATTTGATCATTAAGATTCTTATCATGTTTGCTTGAAGTGCTTTCCAATTCTTCTATTAATTTTTTATTATTTCCTTCTATCTTAGTATTGAGATTATTGAATTTATCTCCTAACTCTTGATCAAAAATATTAGTAATATCTTCAATTTCTTTATTTATAATATCAATTTGTTCATCCAATCTTTTCTCAAATCTGTCAATTTTATCAATAGAACCTTGCTCTAGTTTGATAATTTGGTTAGTAATATTTTGATCGAGTTTATTGATATCATTTTCTATTTTCTGTTCTATTTTCTTCAATTGATCAGTTAATCTCTTCTCAGATTTATTCATAATATCAAGAGTTTTCTGATCAAGCGATTTAATCTGTTGATTTAGTTTTTGATCTATTTTTTTCATTTGTTCTTTTAAATTTTGGAAATCCTTCATTAGTATTTCTTCAGGTTTTGAAATTTTTATCACCTATTTGTTATTAAATATTATATACTTTATTTTGATAATTTGGATCTTGATTCTCGGCTTCTTGATTTTCATTTTTAAGTTTAGAGAGGATTATCATTAGTTCATTCTCCTCTCTATTCAATTTTTGGATTAAATCAAGATTTTGTTCAAAATCCTTTTTTGATATCGTTAATACATTTTTTAAATTATAGATCACATCACTAGTTGATTTTATACTCGATTTCTGAATGTGAGTTAAAGCTTTATCCAATTCAGATAAATCTATTAGAAATTGATCATGAATATTATCTTTTTGTTGCCCAACTTTAAGGACTTCTTGTTGAATAAATTCATGATATTTTAATTCATTTGTATCTTTTTTAGGAGAAATTTCTGCTTTTTTTTTAGGTATTGATTTAAGCTTCTCTAAAACGGAATCTATAGATTTTAAACTTGTTATATTACTCTTTAAAGACTTTTCATCCCTCCCTATTGATTTTAAAAAAAGATTAGCAGAACCTTCTTGAACTAAATCAGGAACTAATAATTCTGCTCTCTGTAGATATGTATAAACCAATAGTTCAAAACATTCTCTAACATTTACACCAGTTTTAGCAGATAATAATATAAAATGATCTCTATCACTAAAATATTCTTGGAGAGTATCTTTAATTCCTTTATCTACAACAAATAAATCCAATTTATTTCCTACAAAGATAGATATACATTCTTCAAAGATATTACTCATTTTTTCCTCAAATTCTTTCTTAAGATTCTTTAGTGTGATTTCTGGTTTAGTTAAATCAAAAACTAAAAGAGCTAAATCTGTATTGGCGTAATGAGCTGGGTTATAAGGATTGAAGGATTTTTGACCCCCAACATCCCAGATAGTCAATCTAATAAGTTTTGATATCTCTTTTAAGTTATATTCTTTTCTGAACGTAAAACTCCCGATTGTCGGCATATATCTCTCAGAAATTTCCTCTCCAACAAATGCGTTTATTATCGATGATTTTCCTACTTCTCCTTCTCCAAACACTATTAGCTTAAGGTTAATGGTGTCATCCAATTATTGTATCGCCTAGACTAAATATAGTGGTATCTATGTAATAAATTTGAAAAATGTCTCAATCAATTATTAAATTCAATTTAATTCTTAAAAACAAAATAGATTACATATATTTATATTTATTTAGCTAATCTATAGAGTTAAATAATGAACGTATTAAAAATTGGATTTAACATTTCTTTGAAAATAAATCCTTTAGAAAAATTGAAAATAGATTAATGAACCCGATTTCATATAATTTTCATTTGTTTCTTAATTATCATTAAATACTTATATTGTTCTTTTTCTTATTTTATAATATTTTAAATAAAATTTCTGATACAAACATGAATCCTAAAAAAAAAATCAAATTAATTTCTGAAATTTTAGATAGGTATGATGATGGAGTTTGCTTTTATTGTGGTAGCATACTAAATGGTGCTATGGAAGATGAAGATTTTGATAGCGGTTATCCTGATGATTGGTGCCCTGATTGCTGTAAAAGTATTGATCCTAACGACGATTGGGAAGAAGCTTGCCTTCTCGCGATAAATAAAATTATCCATGATGAAAAATTTGAACCATAGTTATTGTTAATTGCTGACAATAACGTCCTGTGGATAGATGTAAAGAGAAGAATTGGTCGTGAGAATAAACGTGGTAGGAACAAGCAACTCGGTTAAAATAATATTTAGCAAGAGGTTGTTTAATATTTTATCTGTGCCCCATATCGAGATGGATGGATTGTTTTGGGGACCAAATTGGTATCCATCTAGTTATGAAGATTTCTGTTCGAAATTGCGTTTAGCATTAAAAGGAGATAGTTTGATATTGGATGGTAACTATACAAGAACCATCCCCGTAAAAAGGAAAAGAGTTACTACCATTATTTGGCTTGATTTTAGCTTCCCTCGTATATTATATCAAGCGATCATAAGGGCAACTAAGAGAATTATTACAAGAGAAGAACTCTGGTCTGGTACGGGAAATAGAGAGACGTTAAGGGCCCTATTCAGTAAGAATTCCATCGTCTTTTACGCAATAATATCTCATAGGAGGGTCAGAAAAAAATATGAAGCTTTAATTAAATCAGATTATTATTCGAACATACAATTTATTAGGCTTAGATCTCCAAAGCAATTCAAGCTATTTCTTAATAGAGTTAAAAACAATAGAGAATTTTTCTATCTCAAAAGAAGAAAGTTTGTTAAAAGGACTTAATAATCAGAAAAACCAATTAATGAATAAATCAATATTAAATTTTATCTTTAAGGTTATTTCATTATTAAAAAACCAATAATTCTAACTTGTATAAATTGTGAAAAAAAGTATGAATTTACCTCTATTCAACATAAGTGTCCTGAATGTAAAGGATTATTGTGGTTTGAGCCCAATTTAAAAAGCCTTAAACAGAATTTCACACAAATTAAAGTTAATAATAAATTTTGGGATTATAAATTTGCATTTCCCAAAATAGAAAATCAATTTATCATTTCATTGGGAGAAGGGGGAACTCCTTGTAGAATTTCAACTAATATTGGAAAAAATTTAGGAATCAAAAGGCTGTTTTTTAAAGATGAAACTCAAAATCCAACTAACTCTTTTAAAGACCGTGCTGCTGCATTGTTGATTTCTCATGCACTTACGTGGGATTATAAAAAAACAATTTGTGTTTCGAATGGGAATCAAGGAGCTTCAATATCTGCTTACGCATCCCTTAAAGATTTGGAATGTTTAAATATCATCCCTAAAGAAATCGATTTAGGGAAAAAAGCCCAAATGATTGCTTACAATTCTAATTTAGAAATAATTGGAGAAACTGTGGATGAAGGAATTGATTATATTTTAGAACAAAAAAAGTTTGATGCTTATTATCAATGTACGCCAGAACTGAATCCTCTTACACTAGAAGCTCAAAAAACCATTGCTTATGAAGTAGTAAAACAGATGAAAAAGTTAGATTGGATTATTATTCCTATGGGAAGTGGGGAATTATTAGTAAGTCTATGGAAAGGATTTTATGAGCTTAATAAAGCGGGTCTTACTGATCAGTTACCTAAGTTAGTCGGGGTGCAATCTCAAGTTTCATCCCCTATCGTTAATGAATTTTTAAAGAAAGATAAACCAATTAATCGAAAAATAACTAACTCTCTTGCTTTAGGTATTTTAGTAAAAAAGCCTATATTTATAGAATTGGCTATTAAAAGTATTAGAGAAAGTGAGGGAACAGTTATAGCAGTTCCTGAAGAATCAATTTTAAGTTCAATTGATGCACTTATAAGAAATGAGGGTATTTTCGCTGAACCTGCATCTGCATTGACTCTAGCGGCAGTAGAAAAATTACAGCTAAAAAATAACTTTGATCCAAATGATAGTATTGTTTGCTTAATTACTGGTAGTGGTTTAAAAGTACCCTATATATTAGAAGCCATCTCTTCACAGGCGAGAACTACAGGAAAAGGATCAATTATAATCACAAAATTAAAAATATTGTCCCAAATTTCATTATCAAGTATTAGAGGAATATCGGGAACAAATCTTAATGAAATTATTGATTATGTGAAATTACCAGCAATTTATCAACATCTTAAAGACTTAGAAGTAAAGGGTTTAATCTCAAGAAAAAAAGAAGGGAAAAATGTTTTATATTTTATTACTGACAGTGGAAAAAAAGTTTTAGATGCTTTAGATGTTCTAATTACATTGTTATAAGCAATTTATTGAGATTGAGTAATAAATATTTTATCAAAAACCTCTGGTAAACCATCGATTATATTCTTTCTTGAGGCAGCAGTAAGTAATAAGGATAAAGATGCCGCAAATATAAACTGAAAGCAGTTACCAGGTACCTCGGCAAAAGCTACAACTCCTAAACCAAGTATAAAAGCCTCATAAATGAAATAACCCACAGGAATTAAGAAGCCTCCGAGAATTACAGCAAACACATCAGCTGTAGAAACTCTACCTTCACAATCTTTTGGATTGGCAATTAAACCGATTAAAAATCCTTCAATACCTTTAATAACCAGTGTAGCAGGAGCATAAATGATATAAGCGCCTGAGAAGATATCCGCTAACATGGGTCCAACACCTCCCGCAATGCCACCTATGATCGGTCCAAATAAAAGAGCAGTAAACATAACGGCAGTATCACCGATATTAATATATCCTCCAGTTGCGGGGATAGGAATCTGGATCCAAAAAGTTATTACAAAAGATAAAGCCGTAAAAATAGCAGTTATCGAAAGTACTAAACCATTTATTGGTAAGATATATCCTTTAAAATTTTCAGACTCTTTTTGGGAGATGGTATCGTTAGATTTATCATCAATAACCATGTTTTTTAACCTTTTTACAAACTTATAAGTTTTAATTTATATATAAGTTCAAACTTATATATATAATTTTTGGATAAATTATTGACTGGAATTGCATTAAAAAATCACTTTCCTCAAATTAAAAAAAAAAATGGGTTAGAAATTTGAATATACCATAAATTTGGTTCCTGAACCAAGACTGTAAATTTCAAACCTTTTACCTCGTTTTGTTTCAGCAAACATTTGAATCATAGGGAAAAGATAGATTTGAGAAGTAATTTGAGCATCTTTTTCCTTTTCATAGGTTTTATAATCACTCCCAGCAGACGTTATTGTTTTTTTTATATTTTTATTCCAATATCCCAAGGATGCCTCTGCTTTTGAGTCTAACTCTTTAAAATCGCTGAATCTAATTCCTTCTACATCTTCAATCATTTTATGAAGATCATCTCCTATTTCTTTTTCGTATTTAGTTTGAGCACTACTATGTAATATTGGAACACCAGTAATTACGGTTTGGAAGGGTACGGGGAGTTCCTCATATTTATAAAGGTTTTTATGTCCACCGCAATCTTTACAAGGTTCCGTTCTAGTTCCAGTCCCATAACATGCGCCACATGGATAAGTAAATGGCTTTTTTTCTTTATTTTGTTCTTCTCCAACAAGCACATTTAAATTTTCTTCGATTTTACCAGTACCTTTACATGTTTTGCATTTATTCTCAAGATAACCTTTTCCTTTACACGTATTACAGGGAACTGATTGAATCGATTCAAATTGAGGGACAATTTCATTTCCTTTCCATTCCTCTTTGTTAATCTTACCAGCTCCTTTGAATGAATAAAACTGCTCTCTTCCTACTCTGGGAGCTGTTACTGTACTTTCTTTCTTTCCTTTTGGCGCAGGACCGAGAGATTTCTTGACAGCAAAATAGATCGCTGCTTCCTTCATGGTATCCTTCACATATTCAGCCGCACTAATCACATCCAAGGAAAATACAGCACCTTTAGTTCCAAATTCTTTTTCCATTTTCTTACGATCCGTTCTTGAAGCTTTTTGCTTCCACTTTTCGAATATATCATCTAAATTTGGTGTTTTTATTCTTACTGACATATATAATCACTTATAAAAATAAATTGTGAATTTAATTAACTTTATTTAATTGGTTTAGAATTATAAAAATATAAAATAGAATAATTTATAATTTTTATATAAAAGAAAAATAAAATTAAAAACCTAAATAAAAAAAATACGAATAAAAAATGTCTGCTGATGAGCGCCAGTCGGTTGAATATTTCCTTGAATGGATTAAAGGCGGTGATTTTGGGAGATGGATTGAACACTTTCTAAATCAAGGAGATGAAGGAAAGTTAAGACAGATTAAGGAAGTCTATGATAAAATCAAACGAGTTTTTGGTTTTTAAATTTCTATTCTTTTTTAATGACTTATTTCATTGCATTTTCTAATTGAAAACAGTAAAATTGAAGTGTTTTTTTTAATTCATTTTAGTTACAACTTAACTTATTAAAAGGTATCATATTTGAGCATATCTTCAAGAGATTTTTTTATAGTTTTAGATCGTCAAGTTCTAAAGAAGAAAGAGTTGATTTTTGATGTTAATTTCTTTTATCTAAAAAAGTATAAGGAAGAAGATTTCAAATTTTCCTATATCAATGAACCTTTTTTTAGGGGTACTATTCTTCTTGGTCTAGATTTTAAGAATAGCTATCGTCCATTAACATTTAATAAAATTGAAAAGGATGGAACTATTGCTCCGATTAATCCTCGTCTCTTTAAAAAATTTTTAATCTCTGATAAAAACAGATTTATTGCATTTTCAAGCCAATCTTCTCTTGAAAGTCTTAGTCCTATAAATGAAATGCTTAAAAACTTTCAGTTTGCGGAAAAAAAAATAAAAAACCTAACTTTTTGTAAATCGTGTTTAAGTACTCAAAAATTTACTATATTAAATGAAAAGAGTCAAATAAAATCTTTTAAAAATCAAATATTATGTTCTGAATGCGCTTATGATATCATTTTCAGACAAGCAAAGCTAAGAGGTTTAATTAATCAAGATCGAATTAATCCAAAGCTAAAAGGCTTCTTTACACATATGATACTAAAGTTTAGAGACGTAAAAAAAGTTTTAACTGCATTTCAAGCTGATTTTAATCCTGTTAATAATAAGGATATTACTCTTTATGATATTGAACAAAAATCTCCAATTAGTAAAAGATACTACAATCAGAAAATTGAAGATTTAGAGATTCCTCAGCCCTTAAAAATGGTTTTAAGAAAGTTGAAATTTGAATATTTATTACCAATCCAAGCTCTTTCAGTTGAAAAAGGATTAATAAGAGAATTTACAAGCCAATTAATAATGGCTCCTACTTCAGGAGGGAAAACTTTAGTTGGTGAATTAGCAGGTATCTCAAAAGTCTTAAAGGAAAGAAGTGCAAAAATGTTATATCTTGTACCAATTGTTGCTTTAGCTAACCTAAGATCAGAAGAATTTAAAGAAAGATATAAACCTTTAAGCTTACGAGTTTTAAAAAAGGTAGGTGAATCTTTATTTGATAGAAGTGAAGAGTTTATACCAGAGGATTTAATCGATGCAGATATAATCATAGCTACATATGAAGCAATAGATTTTATTTTGAGAAGTGGAAAAAAATCCTTATTAGGAAATGTAGGTACAATAGTTGTAGACGAAATACAAACATTAATAGATTCAGAAAGAGGATATTTTTTAGATGGTTTTATTGCTCGTTTAAAATTGTTTTTTGATGAAGCTCAATTCTTATATCTTAGTGCAACACTGGGAGAACCTAAACTTTTAGCAGATAAATTAAAATGCAAATTAATAATGTATAACAACAGACCAGTTCCTATTGAGAGACATCTTCTATTATGCCTTAATGAGGGCCAAAAGTACAAGCATGTATCAAAATTAGTCAAAGATGCTTATATTAAAAAATCTAAGTACGGATTTAGGGGTCAATCCATTATTTTTACTAACACTAGAAAGAAGTGTGAATCAATCTCATCAAATTTACAGGAAAAAGGGATAAATATAGTTGCTTATCATTCTGGACTCACTAATGAAGAGCGAAAAGTCATTGAAGAAGATTTTCAATCTCAAAAAATTGCGGGAGTAGTTGCAACTGCCGCACTAGCCGCAGGAGTAGATCTTCCAGCAAGTCAAGTAATATTTGAATCCTTAGCAATGGGCGTAAAATGGTTAACAGTTGCTGAATTCGAACAGATGTTAGGACGTTCTGGCAGGCTAAAAAAACATAATCTTGGGTATGCTTATTTATTAGTTCAACCAGGAAAGAAGTATTCCCCTAAAATGAAGGAAACTGAAGAAGAAATTGCTATACGATTATTAACAGGAAAGATCAAAGATTTTGAATTACCACCAAATGAAAGTAAAAGTCTAACAGAATTATTAGCTTTAATATCTATGTTCAATGATGGTATCAAAAAAGATAGTATCTATGTGTTTTTCAATCTTTTAATTAATAATAATTATGATTTAGACTCTCTTTTAAAAAAATTAAATCAGATGAAACTTTTAAGGATTAAGGAAAATTTTATATTTAAATCAACTTATTTGGGGCAAGCTATCGCAAAATCATTTCTCTCAATAGAACAATGTTTAGAAATTATTGAGATGGTAAAAAATAAGGAAAAATCAATAACTAGTATTGCTCTTGACCTTCAACCGATTAAGAATGTGTATTTATCAAAGGGAGTAGTAATAGATTTAGCAAAAAATGTGAATATGAGATATCGTAGTAATAACTTATTTAGTGGTAGTGTTCTTTCTCTTATGAATGCTGAGTATGTAAAGAAACGTAAATCATTCTCTAAAGAATTTATTGAATTCATTTCGAAATGGGTAAGTGATATTTTTAATTGTGATTGTAAAGATTCACCATATTGTGATTGTGGTCGATTAAACCTTGAAAAAATGATTTTAAATTTGCGAGTAGATCAAAATCTTAATGTAGAGGAAATTTCTAATTACTTAATGGAGAAATACAAAATTATAATTCAAAAGGGGGATATAATTGGATATCTTGAAAATTTAATCCATAGTTTAGAGAGCATTAAAAACATATTAGAGGGAAATTTAGATTTAGATCCGCAATATGATATAGAGGTACAAAGCATCCCAAAGCTAATAGATCAGATAAAATATTGAATATAAATCGTTATTTGAATAAAATTAAGTGATATGGATTTCTAAAATATCATTATCTTTTAATACATAATCTAATCCTACTTTTTTACGTTTTTGACGAGCCCTTTCTCTTATGACTATTGCGTGATCAAAAGATTCATAGAAGCTTTTATGAATCTTCATTGCTGCATCTTTAACTGTTGAATTTTCCTCCATAACTAATGGTTTTTCTGCTATATCTCCTCCGGAACTCATGGTATAGATTCGTATTTTCTCTAAAAATTTTAGAATTAACTCACCAAAATCTTGAGGGAAATTTCTCTTATTTACGCTAGTCCCTATTATTTTTGGAAATTTATCAGAATATTCTTGCTTCAAACTTTCAAATACACTTTCAGTATAAGGAAGATCTCCCTTTGTTGCTATAATAATAGCTTTTTTATAAACAACGGAAGGATTTAATGCATCGATAATATCATCAAAAGAAATAGATCCATAGATTTTCACTATAGCATTTCTTATCCCATTTTCATGAACAATTTCTTTAATTTTTCCAGTAAAGTCTGCAATATCATCAATATCTTTAGCTTCATTTGATAAATACAGGATCTGAATTTTGTTTGAACCCGTTTTTTGAATTGTTATTGGTGGAGGAGGAATGTTTATTCTGATTTCTGCTTTTGATAATTCTTCTAATAGTAGACTAATTTGTTCTTTAAAATCTCTCGAAAGATCCACACATATACAAATTAAATCACAAGATCTAAGTTGTGATAAGATTTCTTTCCCATTTCCTATACCTTCTGACGCACCTTTCATGATAGACGGCATTTCAACAATTTGAAATCGAATTTTATTATAGGTATAGATTCCTATTTCAGGAAGTGCAGTAAATTTACCAATCTTCTCTTCTGCTGCCCCCGTTAAGAAATTTAAAAGGGAAGTCTTTCCAGCTCCAGGAGTATAATAAGCACTAATCAGAATAATTTGAATTTCTTCTTTTTTAATTGAAAATGGGCTAATAACCTTTTGAGTTGCCTTTTGTCGCTGCTTTTTGTCTTCAAGCTCCCGTTTCATCCTAGCAAGACGAGATTTATTTAGCGCTACAATTTTTTCTGTTGCTTTATGCTTAGGAACCAAAGAAATGAATTCCTCTAGCAACTTTATTTTTAACTCTAAAGATCCTGCATCTAAATATTCTTGGTACTTCGCTTTAGCTGGTGCTCCAATATTTGAACTCAAAAATCAAAACCTGTAAACATTATTTTTAAAATATGGATCTGAATCTATCTTCTGTTTTTAGTCTTAAATCTCCTAAGATCTCGTTTATACGAGTTTCAAATTCTTTAAAATATTTAGGTTTTTTAGAAAAGATATCATTCAACGAGTAGCGGTTTAAAAAATAAGTAATAATTTCACTTAATTGCTCTTTAACTACTTGAACTTCTGTTCCTTTTTCAATAATGGCAAATGATAATAATGGTTGTTTGTTTTCGATATCATTACTGGGCATTTGTATCATTTCACAGTAGCAGACTAACTTAAAACTTGCTAAAGAAATTACGTTAATATCATCACCGAAAACTTCACTGGTAAAACTTTCCAATGCAGTCAGAAATCCAGCACGTAAATTAGGATCTAAGATATTATCCGAAGATAAATAATACTTAATTTCAATTAAGTTTTTCATCCCTATATTGATTCCAACTTCTAGTATTGCCATTTTTTATGAGTATCTTTGTTCTAACTCTAAGTAATTATAGATGTTTTTTACCTTGTTTTATAGTAATAATGATACTTTTTATTACTATCTTTTTTTAATCATTCAATTAAATATAATTTTAATTGTTTTTAATTTTATAAAAGCTTATTATAGATTTATATTTAAATCAGATATCGATTCCTTTTTGAGTTTTATAAGCTATAAAAGTATTTTGGAGTAAATAATGAACTGTAAGTGGGCCAATACCTCCTGGAGAAGGAGTAATTCTACCACACTTTTCATATACATCCTCGAAATTTACATCTCCACATAATTTCCCATTGACTCTGTTGATGCCTACATCGATTATAATAGCACCATTCTTAATTTTTTCTTTGGTTACAAAATTTGGATGCCTTACAGCTACAATTAATATATCAGCTCTTCTCATATGATTTTCAATTTTTATAGTTGATGTATGACAAACTGAAATAGTAGCATCCCGTTTAAGCATCATAAAGATTAAAGGTTTACCAACAAGGTTTGAACGATTAATTATTACTACGTCTTTCCCTTTTATTTCAATATTATAGTATTCTAGTAAGGTAATTATTCCTTTAGGTGTGCAGGGGGCTAATTTTTCATTATAATCATAAAGATTACCCTTATTTACAGGAGTTAATCCATCTACGTCCTTTTTAGGGGAAATATTTTTAATGTAATTTAGTGTATTAGGAGCTTGGACTTTTGGGAGTGGTAATTGTAGTAAAATGCCATGTACATCATCATTTATGTTAAGTTTCTTGATTTCTTTTATGATCCTCTCCCTTGAGTTTTGTTCATCTAACTCTAAGATTTCAGATTCAATACCTACGAAAGCGCTAGTTCTCTTCTTCATATTCAAATAAACTTTTGAAGCGGGATCTTCTCCAACTAGAATAGTAACTAATTTAGGTTTAATACCAATTTCATCAACTACTTCTTTAATTTTCTCTTTCAAGGTTAAATTTAATTTTTCTGCTAAATCCTTTCCATCTAATATTTTATCATTCATAATTTGATATTTATAATAAATTTAGAATTATAGACATATAAAAATAAGAAAATTTCATTTGAATTTTCTTTGGTTTTTAGAAAAAAATACTAAATTCTCCTTCTTCGCCAAATTATAACCCCTATTACCGCTACCAAACCTATGCTCGCAAATATTATTAATAGAATCCAATAATTAAATTCTACCATAAAAACTTCTGCGTTTAATTTACCTAAAGAACCAAATAATTCCAAAGTTTTAAAGGCATAATATGATGAAACTACTGATGACATTAATTGACTGGTTCCTTCTGTTATATCTGCAAAACCACCATCCTGAAAATATTGCCGAGATAATATCCATTTTACAGTTTGATCTTTATTAAGCATATTTTCATCAATGAGAGAAATCGCAGATACACAATGGAAAGTATAATAAATTAAGGCGTCTTTAGCTGTAAGATCAGGTAGATATCCTCCGAAATTATTTGTATCTGATGGGTTCTGAATATAAAAAGAATTTAAATAGAATAATGTCTGATTTTTATCTGCTAAATCATTAACAGAAAAACTTAATATCTCTAAAAGAGAAACGGCATAATATGTGGTAAGCAAATTAGAAGATGAACTACTATTAGCTCCATATCCACCATCACTATTATTACATAAAATAATCCAATTTTTATGAATAGTTACATTTGGGATAGGTTCTAATATCAAATTGAAAATTTGAACTACAAAGTAAGTTGAACTCATACTTGCTAATGTAGAGGTATTTGAAAATGAAAAACCTCCACTAATTTGCTCAGTTCCATTAATAAACAGATGAATTCTATTTTTTAAACTCGCATCAATTTCATAATCTTCATCTATGAGAAATAACGATTTAAGTAAGTAATATATGTCATAGAGTACAATATTATCACTATCAAACATACTCTCTAATTCCGTTTCCAATTTTGTTGTGAGATCATTGACTTCATGAGCATTTAGACCATAAAAGTCTAATATTTCTAATGCATAAGCTGTTGCCTCATTAATAGGTTCTCCAGCTCCAACTCCATTTTTAAAACCTTCACCTTCAACCTCGGTGTTATAAAGAAAATCTTTTAAATACGTCTTTCGTGTTTTGCCTAAGACAATCGGAACTATATTTAAAATAATTAAAAACATTAGAAATAGAATAGTAAAATACCGATATTTACTCTTCAAATAAAAAACCTGAGCTAAATGAATAAAATTTTAATTGTTTAAATTTACCTTGAAATTAAAAATTATCTATCAATAGAACTTAATAGTTAGATATCCTTATTCAAAGATAAAGATATTTTTACTCTTAGTTTAAATCCTTTAATTTTAAAGAATTTCGCTTATATCCCTATATAATAGTTCTCTATTCGATTGAAATTGCTCATAGGTAATAAAAAGATTTTGAAACGAGGGTAAGCTTCCTAAAATAGCCGCTCCATTAAAAATGGTAAATTGCAGATTATCTGGTACAAAGAGTTTCAAAACTTTACTAGAAGTCTCCATATATTCTGTAAATTCTTGAGCAGGTGTCTTTGTTTTTATATCTTCTGAAATATCGGGTTTTTGTAAACTTTCTATTGACCTTCCACAATACGGACAAAATAAGGAGGTTATATCTGCAATTTCTTTATTGCAGAAAGGGCATATCCCTTTTTTTGGTTCTTTTTTTCCACCTTGGGAGGATAAATCAAATTTTATTTCTGGTAAAACTAATCTCCCCCCACATGAAGGACAATATTCAATGCGAGAAGAAAGATCTATAAATGCCCCGCAATGACTACAAGTATCGTGTTTTTTTTTCGACATTTCGGTAGCTTGGAGTTGTATTAATTCATTTTTTACTGTAGTAAGTGTTGGTTTTGATCTTGGGATTTTACCTAATTGAGGAAGTACAGTATTCAATTCAGATTCGAATCTTTCTTCAAAACCACTATATGAAAGATTACCTCCTGAAATAACAATATGAGATAATAATTCATGCCAATAATTATTATCCAATACTCTTAGACTTGCTATTATCGCATCAGTTAAATTCATAACTGAACTATATCCTAACATATTGGGATTAAACAAAACTTCTGGGGCTTGGAAAAGAATATAATTGGGAATGTTTATTGTTGATCCATCAGGCATCGGAGTACTGAATACCTCATTTGTTTTGGGAGGATTGTTTGGATCTAAAACAAAATAACAATTTTTTTCTTTGATTTCTTGAATAATCTCATCAACTGCACTTGATGCTATATTAATTCCTTCCCTCATTAATAGATTCTTCAAATTGTGATTAACGTCAACGCCAGCTAGGGGAAGTTTCTGTACCGAATGTTGAATCATTTGTCCATTTATAATAGGTACTATCCAAGTAAGACCTGCCCCCGATTCTATAACTAATCCTGTAGTTAGTCCTACGCTAAATAATGATAGTAATGGTGTAGGCATCATAATCAGGCTTCTAACACGATGAGTTTCAAATAGAAGTCTTGCGATGTATTCTTTTGTTTCTCTATTCATGAATGGTGATTCACAATATAGAACTGGATAATCTGATAAATTCTCAATTCTTAATAGAGAATAAAAAATGTAATTAAGAATTTCGTAGAAACTATCCCAATCCATAATAGAACCTCTTTCTATTGGATGTTTGATTTTAAGAACGCCCCTCATTCGTGAAACATCGTGACCAACATATATGCTTCGAGCACTGACATCAACCATTACAGCTTTATATTTTTCAGTGCCCGTTATACATGGAAACACGAATCTAGGGCTAGGCTCTCCTGCAAATCCAACCTTCACGTAGGCAGAACCTATATCAACTATGATTGGTGTACCAGGTAAGGGTATTGCCATTTTGAACCACCTATATCATTTTTTTATTTAATGCTATTAATTACCAAAAATATGATTTTTCTAGTTTTTATAATTTTATTATGTTTTCATATAGTCAAATAATTTTTTTAAGATTTCTCCTTGTACTATTAATCCAATTAATTGGTTTTCATTATTTACAACAGGTAAGCGTTGGATATTCTTTTCAAACATTATTTCTAAAATTTTTTTTAATGTATCATCCTTTTTAACAACAAAAGGTTCAGAGGTCATTAAATCTTTAACAGAGGTATTTGGGGATTCTAAACTCATAGCAAACCTAGCTAATCGTATATCTCTTTGGGTGATAATTCCAATTAATTGATTGTTTTTTTGATCTTTCACTACAGGGAGACCCCCTATTTTCTTCCTCAACATCAAAAGTTCAGTTGAACTAATTTTTTGATCTGGAGTTATGGAAAGGGGATTTTTAATCATTATCTCTGATGCTTTCATCTCACTCAATTTTTGTAAGAGATCTTCCCCCATATTAAAACCCCATGTGCTTAACTCTTTTAAATTGCTTTTATAAGAAAGGCTATTTCATTTTACTATTCTTAATGAAAATAGTCATTATTGAAATTAAAATTTATTTATTAGTTGGTTTTTAAGGTTCTTTCAAGATTTTGTTCAATTTTAATGATCTCTGTATAATATTGATTATATGTATCTAAAAGAAATTTACCCCATTCATTTAACTTAATCCATCCTCCCCCTCCAGGGCCCCCTTTGCTTGTTGTTACAACTGGCATCCCTGTTCTTCTTTCAATTCTCTTCAGAATGTTCCAAGCATATTTGTAAGAATAATTACATTCCTTAGCTGCTTGAGTTAAAGACCCTTCCTCGTTTTTTTCAATATTTTTTAATAATTCTGCCCAGCCACTACCTAAGATACTCTTATTCTCAAATTGAAGCCAAAATTTTATACCAAAACTGATTTTGGATTTTAATTTCTCAATTTTGGGTTCTTTAGCCATATTTATTATTTGTTTTTAATTATTAATATTTATATCTTTTAAAAGAAAAACATTAAAATCAAGCTAATCTTATTTGTTTAAAAGATTTTTTGAATAGAAATATGATGTTTTTTTCTAAGGATGATTCTGAAAAATTAGGTAAGGAGGTTATTAAAAACCTATTTTACTTTTCAGAAAATCAAATGCTGGATTGCAATCAATATATCATTAAGGATTGTGATACGGGTGATCTAAGTTTATTTGATGCGGGGAATGCTATTTCCCTAGATGGTTTAATTAAAGGAATGGAAAAATTAAATTTAAACTACAAAAACATAACTAAAGTATTTTTAACTCATGAACATGTCGATCACGTCTTGGGAATATATAAATTATTGAACTATTTAAAAGAAGATCCTCCAGAGGTTTTTGCATATGGCGAAGCTGCAAAAATTTTGGAAAAAGGAGATGAAAAAAGAATTTTGCCAGTAATGCTTGGTTTGACTGCAAAAAGATTTGGAATTGAGATTATTCCTTTACAAGTTAATGATTTGAGTAATTCAAACGAGATATTTATCTCTTCTGAGTTTAGATTTAAAATTTATCACACCCCAGGTCATTCCTTAGGGTCAGTATGTTATTACGAGTCAAATAATAAAGTATTGATTCCTGGTGATCTAATTTTTATAGGAGGTAATTTTGGAAGATATGATTTTCCAGGTGGTTCATTACCAACATTAATAGAATCAATAAAGTTTGTAAAAAATTTAGATATAAAATATCTCCTACCTGGTCATATGGGGATCAGTGAAAATGGAAAAAAGGCAGCAGAGCTCTCTTATAGAATGATTAAAACAATGGGCTCGTTTTACTAAGATTATATAAATTGTATTTATGTTTGTATTAAAATCTCGAAGTTATCTAATTGATAGCAAGGAATATAGCAATTTCTCATATTTAATGTTCAAAGCAGGAACATTTAGCCTTTTATTCACGAAGAATAATAAAATTATTCAATTAAATACTGTTCTAAATGTGGAAAAAAAAGGTGAACAAATAGATTTTCTTTTAAGTAGCCTTAATGTCATATAAGAAGACATTTTACAGAGTAAGGCTTCATAAACTGTAAAATTGAAAAAACTAATTTTAAAAATTTTCTGGATTTGATGATTCTGAGGACCTAGGTGTAAATAATGATATTATAATTTTTCCATATTTAAGGTACATCGATAAGATACTAATATTTAAATAACACATGTATCTATTATTTTTATAATTCTCTTTAATTAAAAAAAATTAAGACGTAGTGAATATATATTATGTCTGAAAAAAAAAAAAAATACCCAACTGAAATTTACTTAAGGAGTTATCCTAAAGTAATATTTTATTGGCCGTTGTTGATAACTTCTCTTATCTTATGGTTAATTCAGGCGATTATGTGGGATAAATCGGGAGAAAATGCTAGCGCATTAGGTTATGCTTGGTTCATTGTATTCTTTGTTAATATTTTCGTAACTGCTTTCGATTTTTCCTCAACAAAGTTCTTTGTTTTAATTTTAGCCATTGTTGTTGCGGTTTTGCTTGTGGTATTCTTGCTTTTACCTAAAGTTACAATATCTGCGGCAGATTTAGATGTCTTTTTAGGCTTACCATGGCAATTCTATATGGTAATGTCTATAATTTTAGCGTTTATATTAGGGATAGTGGTGCTCAGTACAAGATTCGAGTATTATAAAATTGAAAGAAACGAGATTTTTCATAAAACTGGTATTTTCAGCTCAGCTGAACGATTCCCTGTAAAAAGTCTAAGATTCAAGAAAGAGATTCCTGATGTTTTTGAATTCTTCATGTTACGTGCAGGTAAATTTACAATAATGCCAGGAAAAGCTGATGAAGTCATGATCTTACCTACTGTTCTCAATATCAATAAAAGAGAAGAGCAACTTGATTGGCTGCTTTCTCACGTGTCGGTTGAACCAGATGAAATAGATTAATGAAAGATTAAAAATTAAATTATTCAAATTTTTTTTATTATTTTTTACTTTACCAATGCTTAACCTTTACAATTAAATTTAAGTGTTAAATCACACTTTTAAATACACATATGCCTCATCGACCTATAGTGTTATTTGATTTTGATGGAGTTATTATTACCCAAAAATCTCTAGAATATACAGCTTCAGTCTTTTTAAAAAAAAGTTTTTATAATTGGAGAAATACGAAAAATTTACGACTTATAGATTTTGCTCGTATGTTTGAAGAATCAGATTCGAAAAATAGAGTAAAAGCTTTTTTTCGAATCAATAAAATTTATAGACGATATATTCCCTGTTTATGGAAGAGAATTCTATTTTTTATGAAATTCAGAAACACTTATCCCAAATATGAAAAATATGAAACGATTAAAGCCAATCTTGAAAATGTGTTAATCCAACTTAAAGAAAATGAGTTTATTCTAGGAGTTGTCTCAAACACAAGTGGAGCTCGGTTAAAACACTTTATTGACAAATTCAATTTAAACAACTATTTTTCTGTTATTATCTCACGTGATGATACTAATTACAGGAAACCGAATCCTTATCCAATATTTGCGGCATTAAAGGAAATCAAGAGAATACTTAAAATTTCAATAAATAAAAACGAAGTTTATTATGTAGGTGATCTCCCTCAAGATATTCAATGCGCAAAAAACGCAGGAGTCAACAGTATTGCGTTACTATCTGGTCATGGTACTAAAGAAAGCCTAGAGGATTCAAAACCTTCTTTTATCCTCAAAGATATTAAGGATATTTTAGTAATTGAACCATTCAAAAAATTCTTATTGGATTAAAAATTACTGTGCAGTATACATGCTTGATTTTGAAAAAAATGTTTAATCTAAAAGAATTTCAAAACGATTTAGTTCTTGAACCCCTTGTCTACAAGCTTAATAAATATCTGAGTAAAGAAAAATCTCAAAAAATAATAAAGGTAATAGAAGAATTAGTAATTTTATTAGATCAATCTAAACATGCTGTACCCATAACATATATATTAAGTATTCTAGCGGAACATGATATTAATTTTATAACTGAGAAAATTATTGAAAAAATAATTCCCTTTATCGATTCTGAAGATGATAAGTTAAGAGTAAATTCACTAATTATTATTGGATTTGTCTTTCTATCAAATCAAGATCTTGTTAAACAGTATTTTAATAAATTTGCAGAATTGTTGAAGGATCAGTCCGATGATATTAGAGACAACATTCACTTCTTTTTAAATGAATTAGTGAAAAAAAATCCAAATTTAGTTAATAATATAAAAAATGAGATAATAGAAAGTCTTTCTATTGAACAGATTAAAGAAAATCTTCTATCATCCATTAATTTGCTTGCATATTGCAAAGATTTGAGCTTCAACCAATTATATCATCTGAGAGATATTTCAAAATCATTAATTTTATCATATTTTGATGATATCAAATCTAAAATTGTTGTAAATCTATTAAAAATCATATCTCAATTTTATCCAGATTTTAATGATGATAATTTAGAAACTCTGAAAATTGATGATTTATTGACTTTTCTAGATAAGCAGTTTCTAATGAAAAAAACAAATTTTACAAAATTATCAAGACATTCTAATATAACATTAAAAGAGTACATAAAAAAAATCAAAAATACAGAGCTGAGAGATGAGAAGTTATTTTTCTATACAAAACCTGAAAAAAACTTAATTTTCATTTACGAACTTGAAAGAAGTAAGGTAATTGCCTTTTTTGAAGAAGGTTTAAAAATTTCTAAGGAAAAAATACAAGAGAAATTTTCTCAAATAATAACAGATGAGAAAGAATTAAAGATTTTTATTGAAACAATGATAAATCTAGGAATTATTAAAGGTTTTTATTCAAATTTGGGATTATTCTATTCTTATAATCACATCAAATCTACACTAGGAAATGATCTGATTCAAAAAGGTAATATTAACATAAAAAAATATAATTATCTTCCACCTCAATTTATAGGAAATATAATTGAAGAAATTAAAGAATCTCAAAAAGATAAACTACTATTAGGAAAGGATAAAAGTGTTTATTATTCTTTAAAGAAGATACAAAAACAAATTAATAGAGAAGCAGCAAAAAATAGCATAGTTGAATTAAAGTCGTATCGAGAAAGATTATCTGATGGAGATTTTATTCTTTTAATTAAAAATTTACCTGAGGGTTATTTATCAAATTATCATAAAGGAACTCAATGGTTAACTAATCTAGGTATTCTTAAAATATCAAATGAAATTAAAAGTTCGAAAATTTTTGGTTTCTTTGATATAATTAAGAACTCAAAAAAATTAAATATAGGACAAATCCTATTAATAGATGTATTTGACCAAACTGTTGATCAAAGAAGTGGAATTTGGGATAAAAGAAAGGAAGTTTTCTATTATTCTAAGTATTTGACAGAGAAAATAGAATCGATTAGTTCGATTTTAGATGAGGAGGAAAAAACTAAACAAATTGATTTATTAGCTAAAGAGTTAAATATCGATAGAAATTTAATATTGACTAAAATTGATGAGAACTTACAATTAATTGCCGGTGAGATTAGAAAAATGGATCAAATAAAAGCTAGCGACTATCTTGAGAAAACAGGAATGGACTTAGATTCTTTTATGAAATTCATTGATGAATTAGGGATTACCTACTTTAAAAAAGAGGATTTATTAATATTCAATCCATTAAAAATCGAGGAAGCCAAGAATGATATTAAATATTTATTATTAGATAAATCAAAATCAGAAGATTACCTTTCTTTAGGTAATTTAAACATCAAATCAAATCTTATTGAAGATCTAATACAAGATTTACTTGAAGATGGAAAATTGAAAGGTATTTTTTATGAGCATGAAGGACAAATTCAATTTTATACAGAACGAGGAATTCGTAATTTAATGTTGGAAAATAGTTTCATTTTTTCCTTTAATGATCTATTTTATGGAAAAGAATTAAATGAGAAAGAAATTCTGCTATTGAGAGAAATTCTTGAGGACTTAAGTAAAAAAAGAAAATTAAAAGGCACATTCAATGAAGAAACTCTGACCTTTTCAAGTAGTGAAATCTTATTCGCTAAGGATTATAATACGGCTCTATTTGAATTTGAGAAAAATGTAAATAATTATATTCAAATATTTGAATCTGAATTCGAAACTATTAAAAAAATTTTAACTAAGGAGAATGAAACGATTTTCCCTCAAGAAATTAAATCAATACAAGAAGTTATTGATAAAATTAATGAGAAGTATGTAAGGTGGAGAAACGGCTTAGATGCTTTCGTTCGTAAGGCTAATAAGAAATTTCTAAAAGAGCAAGGAGTTAGTCCTAAAAAATATAAAGAAGTTTTCTCTTCTCCTGAAATGAAAGAAATAAAATCGTTTGCGGAAGATCCAGATGTATTTGATCATTTAAATAACTTTGATTCTTGGGTAAAACTATTTAATAAACTTGAAGTGAAATATCCAAATGTAATCTTTTATCAAAAACGATTAATTAATAATCCAGAGGATAAAGAGTCAAAGAATAAACTTATGGATTTGATGAATGAATTATATTTAAAATAAATTTAGTCTTTTTTACCTTTTTCTAATTGCGTAAGAAATTGGTTGACATCTATTTTTTGATCTGCTAAGATTTTGTATGTTTTTGGATTTGTAATACCATTTAGGGTTAATATTCCTTCTTTCTCAAGGAATTTTAAGGACCTCCAAATGAAATTAATCTTGGAACGATTTGATGATTTAATATTAGAACACTTTCTAATTCTTTTAGTATTAACTATGTATACATTATTTTCTATTAATTTATTTATAGCGTTAAGCGTGTCTTTTAAGTTATTTACGAAAAAATCCATTGTTATAAGAGCCCCTCTTAAAAGAAACTATTTAGTTATACTCTCCTCAATTAAATTATTAATTTAAAAAGTGAAAATTATCTTTTTGATCTTTATGATCCAATCTTTATAAACCTTCCTTATTCCAAGAAAGAATTAGTTAAAACCCTAAATCTATCAAAAATATAGGAGATATTGGCATTAATCTAGAGTTAGTTTTAATGTCGAAATACTCTTTTTCCACAAAATACTAATGCACATCCTAATTCGTCAGCACGATTAATTATTAAGTCATCCCTTATACTACCGCCAGGATGAATAATCGCTTTAGCTCCTACATCCACGGCAGCTTCTAAGGCATCAGGAAATGGCATAAAAGAATCAGTCCCCATAACAGAATTCTTTAATTCTTCTTCATGACCAAATTCAATTGCTTTTTGAGCAGCTAACTTAACAACATGGACCCTACTTTGTTGTCCAGCGCCAATTCCTATTGTATAAAATCCATCCTCATGTTCTTTAGCAAAACATGCAGAATTTGACTTAGCCCATTTTGAAACTTTATATGCAAAAATTAATGCTTCCTTCTCAATTTTAGATACTTTCCTTTTACTTACTACATTCCATTCTTTAATTATAGGTTTGCAATCATATTCTTGAATTAATACACCACCTAGAGTTGACCGAATTTCTAAATTTTTGTAGATTTCTTTCTTCTTTTCAAGAAAATCAGCTATTTCTAAGATCCTCGTGTTCTTTTTCTGTTTCAAAATTTCAAGAGCTTCAGGGTCAAAGGAAGGTGCTAATATAACATCTGTCAAGATTTTTTCCTTGTTAATAATGAAATCTGCAACACTAGGAGTTAACTCCTTATTTAACCCCCAGATTCCTCCAAATGCAGACATAGGATCACAATTAAAAGCCATCTGGACAGAATTTAATTGACTTTTCGAGTCAATAGCTATTCCGTTAGGAGAAGTATGTTTGAGAATGGCTGTAACATAGGATTTTATATCAAAATCTAATAACATTTGGACACATGAATCTATATCCAGAAAATTATTAAATGAAATCTCTTTACCTCCCAATTGTTTAAAACTATGAAGTCCAAATTTTGCTGAAAGATCTCTATAATAGGCTGCTGATTGATCCCAATTCTCGCCGTATCGACAATCTTGAACCTTCTCATACACTTTAATTATATACTTTCCAAAAATTTTATCTGGATTATAATAAGATTGAAGAAAATTGGCTATTGTAGCATTATAATCCGCCATAATAGTAAATACTTCTTGAGCTAATTCTGCTCTTGTCTTATCAGAAACTTGACCATTATTTTCTTTTAGTTCTGTTATAACACGATCATAATATCTTACATGAGGAACAACTATGACATCTGGAAAATTCTTAGCAGCAGCTCTAATCATTGTTGGTCCACCAATATCAATCATTTCTAAAGCTTCATATAAGGTAATATTAGGTTTAGATATAGCCTCTTTAAATTGATAAAGGTTACATATTATTATATCAATAGGAGGAATGTTATATTTTCTAGCGTCTTCTACATCTTTCTCCATAGTTCTACGATATAGTATACCCCCTTCAATTTTAGGATGTAAAGTTTTTACTCTCCCATCAAACATTTCAGGGGAGTTGGTGTATTCCGATATTTTGATATATTTAATACCGTTTTTTTCTAATAATTTTCCTGTTCCTCCAGTTGACAATATTTCAACTCCAAATTCATTCACTAGTACTCTAACAAAATCTAGAATATCCTTTTTGTCAAATACACTTACTAATGCTCTTTCGATTTTCTTCATAATAATTCTTTATTCTTCCTTTATTGATTATATACAATGATATAATTCAACTAAAGTTTATTGTAGTAAAAAATTATTTAATAGATATTTAATAAGTGAGTATTTTCAAAGATAAAGAGAAATAGTATTAGACTAAAATTTTCCAATAAGATCATGAGGGGCAGTTTCTCGTTGACCTACAACAGAAACGATACCAAGGGGTACTTTCTTCATTTCTTTAATAGATTCTGCACCTGCATAGATCATTCCATTTGCTAAACCTTCTTTTAAAGTTGCTAATACTCCCAACACATCACCTACGTAAGGTACATAATTAGATACGCCTTCTGTTAACATTTTTGATCCCTCAACGTATCTATCCGAGATGTATCCAGAAGTTCTTGCTTCTTTTGATCCCATACCTCTATACACTTTTACTTTCCTCCCTGCAATTGTATCTATAAAGCCAGGAGATTCTTCAGTACCGGCAAAAAAATGCCCTGACATAATTAAATCTGCACCTGCTGCAAATGCTTTTGGTAAATCACCTGGATTTTTAAAGCCTCCATCAGCTATTAATGATAATTTTGGATTATAATCCTGTATGGCATCAGCTACTTGAGCTGTCGCAAAAAGAGTTGGAGCACCTACCCCTGTTTGTTGCGATGTTGTACATATTGACCCTGAACCCATTCCTACCTTTAATCCAATAAATCTATCTTCAACAAAATCGACTTTAGTCATTAAATATTCTGCGGCTTGATAAGTGCCAATATTGCCTAGTACAAAATCAGATTCTAATAATTTCATTAATTTTGTAGTACCCTCAATATCATCTTTCTTGTAGAAATCAGCTACATCAATAAAGAAAATGTCCACATAATTATCTATCTCTTTCAAAATATCTTTAGCTTGGGAGGATTCTGGAAATTTAGGGGATAAAGCCATCCCACATAGTAAGTGTCCTTCTTCATCTTTGGAAGCTAGAGGAAATTCTGGAGCTAAATCCTTTTTCGTAATTAATCCTTTTAAAAATCCATTTTCATCAATAATAGGCAGTTTTTCTTTACGTGATTCATATAGGATTTTCAACGCATCTTCTCTCGATGCCCCCGGTTTAATAGAGATCACATCTTTCGTCATGTAGTCTTTGATCGCTCCATTCTTTATATCTTGTTCGAAGAACGGGATATCTCTTTTGGTAAATATTCCACACACCTTCTTTTCTTCATTAGTAACTACAATACCGCTTATGTTATAATTTTCCATCATGAATTTAGCTTTAGATACCTTCGCATTCGGATTAATAGTTGCTACGTCATCAATAACAAAAGATCTAGCCCTCTTGACAATTCTACACATTTCCAATTGCCTTTCATAAGAACAATTACGATGCAAAACACCAAGTCCTCCATGTAAAGCCATACTAATTGCCATATTTTCTTCTGTGACTGTGTCCATTGCGGATGACATTATAGGGAGATGAAAATTATATTTTCCTAAGTTTGAAGATAAATCGACCTGGTTTGGAGAAAAATTGGTAAAACCAGGTAGTATTAAAACGTCATCAAATGTCGCAATTAGCTCCTTTGAGTGGACTTTTTTTCTGTAATAATCTGACATAAGTAATCACCGGTTATTAGAGATTTTACTATTTAATTGAAGAATTATTGAATTTTCGAATTAAAAAGTAAAAAATTATGAATTTTATTATTAAAGAAAATTTAGTATATAAAATTTTGTGTGTTTTGATTTTTAAAAAAAAAAGGAAAAAAAGTTTTATATAGGTATATCTTTCCTTTTGAAAATGAGAAGGCTTGCAATTATTAATCCAGCGTTTACAGAACCTAAAACAATAAGATCTCGAATAAAAAGAGGAAAATCTGAATGAACTAAGTATTCAGCAGGATTAAAATAGAAAAATACTGAAATATATTTTATCCCTTGAACTGCTTCATCCATGTAAATATAAAATTCACCAAGAAAGAACATTAAGAATAAAACTACAACACCTAATGCCATAGATTTTCTCGTAGCAAGAAAAATAGTTGAAAACAATTTAGCAAACATTGCGAGAACTCCTAAGAAAAGAACGACGATTATATAAGTAAGCCATAATCTATCAAAGTACAATCCTTCCTCATTATATATCGAGGAAAAACTCATCCCTCCCATAGTTATAAGGAAGCAGATTCCCATCGTAGCAGCTATGAATATATAAAGGAATGTAATTTTACTTCCTAAGAAGGTATATCGAGTAATAGGCTTTGAAAGTGTAAGATCAATAGTCTTTTCTTCTACTTCCTGAGATAAAAGACCACTAGCCATATACACAATGTAAATGCCTGCGTACAACCACATAAAAGCTAATATTTCTAAACTCCAGAATCCATAAGGATTAGAAAATATTTCAGTATCACCAAAAAATTCTACCATTTCTGGCGGCCAAGCTTCAATAATGTCTTGAACTGCATCGAGATTCATATCTTCAACCATATATATTATGAAATAACTCAGTAATCCGATAATTCCACCTAATATTAGGAGTATGTACTTCTTTGCCAGAAAATGTTCTTTTACACTGATAGTAAATTGTCTCATCTATGATTCGCCCTCCTTTTTTTTCTTAAATTCATGTTTTTGCAATGTAGATATTTGATAATATTTTAAAAAGATATCTTCTAATGCTGGACTTGTAATATCAGTATCAACAATTTCTGCTTCTGAAAGTAAATTAAGTATTTTAGACAGTCCTTTTCGGGATACCAAAAATGATGCATGGGTATCATTTAAAATGACTTTTTCTACTTTTTCACTTGGAAGTTTGTTTGAAAACTCTTTTAACCCTGTTGCAGATTCGAATTCAACTTTAATCTCTTTCATTGCCATATGTTTTAATTGTTGGATCGTTGCTACTTCTACTATTGTTCCATCACGAATAATCCCAACACGGTGAGCAACTTTTTCTACTTCACCTAACAAATGAGAACTTAATAAAACTGTAGAATCAGTTTCTTCTTGTTGTTTATGGAGAACATTGTAGAATTCAGCTGTAATAAGGGGATCTAAACCAGATGTCGGTTCATCAAGTATAAGTATTTCTACTTCAGGAGCAAGTGCAAGTATTATGCCAATTTTTTGTTTATTACCTTTACTAAGTTCCCTAACTTTCCTATCAAGTTCTAAACCGAAAATCTCCGCAAGTTCTTCTACACGACGATCAGAAATATGATTTTGATATAGTCCTAAAAGATATTCTATATTACGTCGAGCAGTTTTTTCTTGAAACAACCCTAACTCCCCTGGTAAGTAAGCTAAACGTTGTCGGATTGCTACTGAGTCAAGATGAACATCAAGATTAAAAATTTTCGCTTCCCCAGATGTTTTTCGAATAAGATCTAATAATACCCTAATAGTTGTAGTTTTTCCAGCACCATTAGGTCCAAGTAATCCAAAGATTTCTCCTTTAGAAATTTCTAAGGTTAAATTCTCGATTCCTCTACTTTTTCCATAATATTTTGTTAAATTTTTTGTCTCAATTACTAATTCATTGGACAGTTTTATAACACCAACGCTTTTTTAGCAAGTTCATTTTTTTTTATTATTTTTTATATTTATTCATTATAAATTAGGCATGCCTAATTTATAAAGTTTCTTTTTAAATCCTTCTTTTTTAAGTTTCAAATTCTATGAAACCATAATCATTATATGAAACAACATATTTAAATGTTCTTTCACAAAACTTGAAAAATCTGAAAATTTAAATTTTTAAAAAATATATATTATTAAAGAAATGACTAAAAATAGTACTACTGAAGATGGTTTAGTAGACCGAAAACATCTTTTTAGCGAAAAATTAAGGAATTATGAGGATAAGATAGTAGATTTTATCGTAGACATTGGAAAAAGGAAGAGAGTTAACCCAAAAATGCTTCAAATTTCCTCATATTTATTTGTTCATGGTGGTTTAACTCAAAAAGAATTACAAGAATTAACAGGCTTTTCAATGGGTACTATCTCAACTTTTCTATCAGTGATGATCGGTATGGGTAGATTTCAGAAAGAACGAATTCCCAAAACTCACACCTTCAAATATTCATATTCTGGAACTCTTGAAGAGATGACAACAAGTGGAATAGATATCATGATTAGCAGTCTTAGTTCTATGGATGTTTATTTAAATAGTAAGAAAAAAGATCTAAAAAGATTAATAGAGCAAAATAAAAAAGGAGCTGAACATCTTTCTCAAAGAATTGATGAACTTCTAGACATATTTGATTTTTACAAAACAGAATTTTATAAACCTATAACTTAATTAAGAGAGATTCTAAATCAATGAGTGAAGTTAGTTTTGACAAAGAGGTATATTTAATTGAAGATGAGATAATAAATCAAATAACCGCTTTACCAATGTTTTTTGGTCGGGATCCCGTGTTTATTAGACTTTTTACCTTATTCATGACCAGAAAATATTTAACTCAAAAAACTCTACAAAATATAACTGGATTGTCAGCAGGTAAGATTTCTGAAGAAGTAAATTTACTTATAGATATGGATCTAATCGAGAAAGCTGATATATCGAAAAAAGGGAAGATTATATATTCGGCGGAGTCTGCTGGATTGATTTTATATAAATTTAGTAAAAGCATTATTAATAGAATGATTAAATGGGAGCAAGATTTAGAAGAAATGAAACTTGAATTAGAAGAAAATAGAACTTTATTAGAAAATGAAAAAGGTTATGACCGGATTGTAGAATTAAATAATTTTTTCGTAGATATCATTAAAAAGTATAAAAAACCGTTTGTTAAGATGGATGAAAAACTCAGATCTTCAAATAAACCTTAATTACATTCGAGTTAGATTTTTTCTTGGCATTTGTTTAATTCTAGGATCATTAATATATGAATCCAACGCTGTAAGAAACATTTCTCGATCAACTTTAATATTTGCTGATTCAATTGGACAATAATTACTTATATGGTCATTGAACACTTCAGATGTAACGTTTTCACCTAAGTTTGCAATTATTTCTCTTTCTTCTATCAAATTTTCAACCGGACTCAATAAAGTGAATTCCCCCGATTTCAAATCTTCCCAAAGAGGAGTACTTGGGGAAATATTTAAGGTTCGAAACCTGAAAATCGTCGGATTTATTTCAGTTAGTACTCTCGCAGTCTCAATTACATGTTCTTCAGAATATTTATGCCCTCCTAATCCAAGTATAACATAAAGTGATATTTTAATCCCTGCGTTTAATAGTCTTTTTCCAGCTTTTATAAAAGACTCAGCATTAGTCCCTTTTTTCATTAATCGTAATATAGTATTTGAACCACTTTCTAATCCCATGTAAACAATGTCTAATCCCGCTTCAGCCAGTTCTATTAATTCTTCGTCTGTCTTTCTTAAGATATCTAATGCTTTTGCATAGCAACTTATTCGCTGAACATTCCTGAGTTTTATCCTTACATATTTTATAACTTCCACTAAATAGTCTGTTGGAGCTGATGTTGGATTTCCTCCTGCTAGAAATACAGGAAATCCGTGGTAATTGTATTTAGCTGCTTGATCAATATCTTTTTTGACGTCTTCTAAAGGACGTATGGCATATTCTTGAATTGTTCCATACATTCCCTTGTAAGTTCCACAAAATCTACATTTATTCCAAGAACATCCACCTGTAACAGCAATTAAAAGAGAATATGCTTCTACAGGAGGACGAATAATAATATGTTCAGGGGGATAACTAACTACCATTACGATTGATAAAGAAGTGTTATTAAAAATTAAATTTTAATCAGTATCTAAGTTTAATAAAATAAAGGAGATTTTTAGATATTATTATTATAACTCACAAAAAAAATTGTCAAAAAATTTTTGGTTATTAATCTTGCTATTAATATTGCATCAGATTGGTGAAAAGACGGTCATGCTGTAGGCTTTTGACATAAATAATATTATTATTTTTATTATTACCATTAAAATTAAGGGATTATTAATCTTTGAACAAAATATTTAAATTTTTGATAATTATTTCGAATAAATCAATGTAATGAATTGAATTTTGATTTAAATCAAATAAAAGTTTCTCTAAAGTTTCATTTACTTAAGAACTGTTGAGCCTATGAGTCAGGATGGAAAAGAGGTTATATATAGCTTTAAAATAGTAATATGTGGGGCGAGTTCAGTAGGAAAAACATGCCTTTTTAATCGTTACTGCTTCAATTCATTTGATTTCGATACTTCTCCAACAATTGGAATAAATTTTCATTCAGTTCATTTAAAGATAAATTTTAAGACAAATCCAGATGAAACAAATGAGAATTATGTTGTTAATTCTATTTTTGATTTTGGTGGTCAAGAGCGTTTTAAACCATTAATTCCTCGATTTATGGAAGGTGCTAATGGTGCTTTATTAGTTTTTGATTTAGTAAATAAATATTCCTTTAACCAGTTAGATTTTTGGTATGAACAAATAATTGAACACACAATTAGTTCAGATATCCCTATTATCTTAGTAGGAAGTAAGAGAGATTTATTAGAGAAAACTCCCACCTCAGAAATTGTCAGTGATAAATTAATTCAAAAGTTTGTAAGAGAAAAACAATTAGATGGATTTTTTAGAACCTCCTCTTTAGAAAATTATAATGTTTTAGAAGTATTCAAAGAACTTAACAACATAATGTTAGGAAGACTAAATATACCTTATGTAGTTGTATAAAAGAAAGAGTTTCTACAGTTAAAACTCTCTTTCAAAAACAAAGTCAGAAAATTCATTAAAAAAAATCTTCTGTTCCTTATTGAGATCAGGATATATGTCCTTTAAGTTATTCTTTGATTGTTCTACCAAGTTTTTCGCTAAGTGTTCAGCAATTATCATAGCATTCGTCTCAGTGAAAATATTTTTCACTTCTTTTATATCATCTTTATTTATATTGTCTTTATGATAAATTTCATTTAAGATCTTCGATTGGTCTTCATCTGTGTTTTGGACTGCTAATATATAAATTATTTTTGAACGATTTTTTGATCTAATATCATCTTCAAGGTCGATAAGATCATCTCTTATAGCATGAGCTTGACCAATACTTAGAAGTGCGTCGCTTAGAGGTTTGATTTGATAATGGATATTACCTTTTGCTAAAATAGCTCCTATCTTTGCGGATTTTTCAAATAAACGAGCCTTCTGGTACTCTGCTATATTTAAATACTGTTCTAATGTCATTGTTATATTATTATAATTCATGTATTCTTCAATTAATTGCCCTTTCATTAGAAAATCCATTGCCTGTGTATATTCATTAATAGCTAATAGTTTAATATGTTCCGAAAATTTTGCTGACTTTATTATGTCTAAACCTAATAGATATCCTTGTGTTCCACCTAAGATTGACATATCCCTTCCATATAAATCCACAATATCATCTCTTTTTGGAACGTTTAAATCCTTATAGATTTGGTTCAACTCATTTTTTAACTGTATGTGAAAGGTTGGTTTGCCTCTTCTTATTATATCATCATCTAACAGATCGTCATGAATTAAATTCCCGCTATGTAATAATTCAACTGCTATAGAGACTTCTCGAATTTGCTCGATTTGATCTTCTAAATACATTGGGTTTACAATACCAGAAAAAGCAGAATTTAACAAAATAGGATGAATTCTTTTTGCTTTCTCATTTAAAATATATTCTTCTAATTGCGTAATAAAATCCTTGAGAAGAATATCCTTTTCTGATTTGTTTAATTGAAAAAAGTATTTCTCCAATTCTTTATCAACATGAGTTTTCTCTGTTTTAAGGAATTCTTCTATCATATAGAAATCACAAAATTTTCGTTAGTATTAATATAAAACATATAATAATTTAATTTAATTATATCTAATTCATATTATTTTTATACTAAAGGAGATTTTTAAAAGATGAAAATAGCTTGTATTTCTGATTCACATGATCATAAAGATAACATATTAAAAGCAGTTTCTATAATAAATGAGAGAGCTGCAGATGCTCTTATTCATTGTGGAGATTTTGTTGCGCCGTTTGTCAAAACATGGTTTGATACACTCAATGCTGGTATAAAGACAAGTTTTTATGGTGTTTTTGGGAACAATGATGGAGAAAGATTGTATTTGAAACAAAACCTAGGTCAAATTTGCAAGTTTGCTGAGCGTGGTAATGAATTAATATTAGAATTAGGAGGAAAGAGAATCTTTGCATCTCACATGCCAAAGAAAGAAACTATAGAAGCACTAGCTCTTTCTGGTAAATTTGATATTATTTTATCAGGACATACTCATTCTTTAAGTAATAAAAAATATGAAAATGGAGTTTTAGTGGTTAATCCAGGCGAATTATGCGGTTATTTAACAGGTAAATCGACATTTGCATTTATAGATACGAAAACGATGGAAGCAGAAATAATAGAACTATAGAATTTTACTTATTTTTTTTCTACATTATTATTAATTAAGATTTATTTAATGAATTACCAGATGTCAACATTATCACCTAAGGAAATATTCAATGGTTTTAAAGAAAATAAATTAGATAAGAGTAAAGCATCAGAATTACTGATATCAATAATTGAGAATCCTCTCGAAATAGATAACCAAACTAGAATATCTAGTGTAAAATTCTTAGGATTAATAGGATCTAAAGAAGAAAAGGTTTACTTTTTTCTAGAGAACCTATTAATTTCAGATTTGAATGAAATAGTAAGAGGAAATGCCGCGAGTATAATTATTAGAAATTTCCCCGATTATGCTTTAAAACCAATTAAATGGGCTTTAAAAAATGAAGAATCAGAGTCTTGTACCATTCTAATGATCAAAGCATTAGAAAAAACAAAAAATATAAAATTAAAGTCATTATTGAAAGAGATTGAATATATCGATGTTAAAGGCAGAATTTTTTTTCCATTTGGGACTGATCCAACTATTAATTTAAGTAGTATTGGTATTGGTAAAATATCAGAAATTAAAGGATTAAGTAAGTTAACAAATTTAACTAAATTATATTTAAATTTTAATAGGATTACGGAAATAAAGAGTTTGCATAACCTAATTAATTTGAAATCATTACACCTTCAATGGAATAATATTAAAGAAGTTAAAGGTTTAGATCACCTTAAGAAATTAGAATACTTGTATCTTAGTAATAATGAGATTCTTAAGATTCAAGGGTTCGAACACCTTTCTAATTTGAAATCACTATTGGTTTATGATAATCAGATTGCAGAAATAGAAAATTTAGAACATTTATCAAATTTAGAAATCTTAAATCTAAGAAATAATAAAATTAATGAAATAAAGGGATTGGAGAACCTCAAAAATTTAAAAAGATTAGATCTTAGTAATAACAAAATAAATGAGATTAAAGGTTTAGATAAACTTACAACCCTAGAATTTTTAGATCTAAGTTATAATCAAATATCTGAAATTAAGGGTCTAGATAACTTAAAAAATTTAAAGTTTTTAGACCTCAGAAATAATAAGATAAGTGCTATCAGACAATTGAACATATTAAAACAATTAAAGCACCTTTATCTTGGATTTAATAGAATTTCGATAATAGAAAACAATGATAATAACAAAATCCTTGATACATTAAGTATAGAAGGAAAGAATATTTCAAATTCACCATTCGATTTTTTTTACAATTATAAATCGCATGGAAACTCAGTCCATAAGAAGCATTTAGAATTAAACGACATTAAATTTATGTCTAAATTATTTAAATCTCAATCAGTATTTAAAGAATTAAAAATGACTGATAATCCAATTAATTATTTTACGAGCTCATCATGGATAATAACTTGGAAAAACAATGATTTTGAAATTTTTCAAGTTAGTAAATCTGGTAAGATATCCTGGATTCAGAGAAGGAGGAATCAGTCTTTATATGAATAAACCCATTTGTATTTTAAATGTTTCTTATTTTCGAAAACTTTTAATTATGATTTCTTAATTCTTATTTATTATGCCATTACCTTTAGAAGGAAAAGTTATTTTGGATCTCTCTAGAATGTTACCTGGCCCATATTGTTCTATGATTCTCGGAGATTTAGGGGCAGAAGTTATCCGCATTGAAGATCCTAAGTACCTTTATGATAATACACCCCCCTTCTACCAAAAAGGAAAATATCGTGTAAGTGCTTTTAGTTCCATTCTGATGAGGAATAAAAAATCAATTGCACTTAACCTCAAAAAACCTGAAGCAAGAGATATTTTTTATGAATTAGTAAAACAAGCAGATGTAGTATTAGATACGTTTCGACCAAAGGTAATGAAAAAATTGAAAATAGATTATGATACTTTATCTTTAATCAATCCATCAATAATATGTTGTTCACTAACCGGTTATGGTCAATATGGTCCATATGAACAAATTGCGGGTCATGATCTTAATTATATAGGAATTTGTGGTATTTTAGATTTAACTAAGGAGAGAAAAGTTTTTGGATCAAAAGATCTAACAAGACAGCCTATAAATCCTGGTGTTCAAGCTGCTGATATAGGTGGAGGATTGGTTACTGCTATAGGAATATTAGGTGCAATCATTGAAAGAGAAAATAATCCCGAAAAAAAAGGACAATATATAGATATTTCAATGACAGATTCAGTCTTCTCATTTATCCCTTTAGTTGCGGCTTTTCATTTCGCTAAAGAAAACGGTGAAGAAGTAAATGTTTTACATGGAGACTTTCCTTTTTATTCTGTCTATAAAACTAAGGATAATAAATTTTTATCGGTTGGAATTATAGAAGTTAAATTTTGGAGAGAATTTTGTAAGGGATTGGGTCGAGATGATTTAATACCAAGACAATTTGACCAAGAACTAAAAAAAGAAGAAGTTTTTGAGGAAATTCAAAAAGAATTCTTAAAAAAAACACAACAAGAATGGATGGACATATTTATAAATCTCGATGCATGTGTTATGCCGGTTAAAACTTTTTCAGAAGCTTGTGAAGATCCTCAAATTCAAATCCGTGAAATGGTGGTAGAGATAGAACATCCTAAACTTGGAAAAATTCAAAATGTAGCATCCCCAATTAAATATTCTCGAACACCACTCAAAATTAAAACTTTTGCTCCTGAAAAAGGTCAACACACGAAAGAAATTTTAAGAAATCTTGGATATTCGAATGAAAAAATTTTAGAGCTGAAAAAAAAGGGAGTATTTTAAGCTTTAATTAAAGTACATCGAATTCAACAAGAATTATCAATGTAGTAATTAAGAGGGAAATGATTGTAAATACAATTAACATAATAAACATTGGCCAATCTTTTAACTGACCATAAAAACCTGCGGCATTTATAGTAGAATAAATCACCATTCCAATAGCTATATAAAATATCGCTGTGCCCCAAGATTGTTCAGTAAATAACCCAAATCCTCCAATCAAGAGCATTATAGATGTTAAAAATTCAGCAATTAAATGAAAAGATATTTGTGTTGGCTTTGTGGTAAGATCTGGAACTTCTCTTTTTCCTAATAGAAAAATCCACATACATAACATTGCAATTCCTATTATAATGGTATAAATTGATGCAATTATTTCTATAACTATTATTTTCACCTTCAAAGATTTAATTCCATGAAATTTATTAATTGTTAGATTTAATTAAATTTTTGTAAAGAAGATCAGCTACTTAGAATGTCATTTGTTATTTCAGAATTTGTAAGGATTGCTTTGAAAAAATCCTAACTTCTTAAAACAAACAAAAAATTACAATACCATAACATAAGGATAATTGGTTTTTTAAAGTTAAAAGTTATGTCTATAGATTTAAAGATATATGAAACAATTAAGGAATCGGGAATAGATCTAATTTTATCATTACCTTGCATCATGCTTAAAGGATTATTACACCTTATCGAAAAAAAAAATGAAATTCAACATATTTCAATCACAAGAGAAGAAGAAGGTGTAGGAATAGCTGCGGGGGCATATTTAGGTGGCAAAACTCCTGCAATTCTAATTCAAAATTCTGGTTTGGGTAACTCTGTTAATGCTATAATGTCTTTATTGCAGTTATTTAAAATTCCTGTTATATTTATAATGAGTCACAGAGGAACTGAAGGTGAGAAAATTATGGCTCAGATTCCTATGGGGCAACTTACACCTGATTTACTAGACTTATTGAAAATTCGAAAATTTATTATAGACTCAAAAGAAAAAATTAAAAGCATAAAGAATGCTGTTGATTTAAGTAAATCATTAGAAATGTCAACAGGAATACTTTTAAAAGAAACTTTATGGGGTGTTCAATGAAGAGATATGATGCTATAAAGAGAATTGTTGAATCTCTAAGTAATGAATTTATTATTTGCAACATTGGTGCTCCTTCAAGAGAATTATTTAATATAAAAGACAGAGCTGAGAATTTCTATATGTTAGGATCCATGGGATTAGCTTCATCTATAGCTTTTGGGCTTGCTCTCGCAAAACCTAAGAAAAAAGTTTGGTGCATTGATGGAGATGGTTCAATACTCATGAATTTAGGTAGTTTAAGTACAATAGCAAATAACAATCCTAAAAATCTAACTTTGATTGTTATTGATAATGGTTCATATGGATCAACAGGGAATCAGAATACATATACAAGTAAAAAAACAAAATTAGAAACAATTGCTAAAGGAGCGGGATTTGAATCAATTACAGTTATTAATAACGAAGAAGAAATTAAACCCATATTAAAAAGTTTAGATACAGGGTGTCATTTTATTAAGATTAATACGCAACCCGGAAATGCTCAGGTAGGAAATATACCATTAGAACCAGAAGAAATTAAAAAGAGATTTATTGATTCTGTTTCAAGATGATTATTTGATTATAATAATTTTCAATTAGAATCTATTCTATATTATTATACATAATTTTAATTAAGGACAGACTTATTATTTTTTTAGAATAATATTATAATTATATAAGCTAACATGTTGATAATCTAAAATGTCGGAAGAATCTAGAATTCCATATGATCAGGAGGAGTTAACCAAAGATAAGGGAGAAAATGAATCTGATGATAAAAAACCTTTAGAAAAAGAAAAAAAAAATCAAACTGGGAAACCTGTTTTAATTAGAGCAGAAGCATACAAGACAATCATTTTATATGCTAGTAGATATGCGAATAGATCTATTGCCCCTGAGCATTGGAAAGAAATTTATGGGATTTTAATAGGGCATTCTGATGATGATCTTGTATATATTGAACGAGCTGAAGCATTAACCTTTGGTCATGCCACAGATGTTCAACTAGATGAAAGACATTATGCGTTTATAGCAGATATTCAAGAAAAATTGGATGAAGAAAAGAAGGATTATTATATGATAGGATGGTTCCACTCTCATCCAGGATTAGGGTTGTTCTTTTCTTATATTGATCTTATTAATCAATTAGGGTTCCAAGCAAAAAATGATGATTTTTGTGGTTTGGTATTTGATCATACACTCTTAGGGAAGAAGAAACATGAGAAAGTTGAGGGTAGTGATTATACGATGACAAAATATGAAACCGGGTTTGAAATTTACCGAATATCAGATGTAAATATGGATGTTAATGATGAAAATTATGATAATAATTATCATAGAGTTGACTATATTATAGATGGATTAAATAAATACTTTTTTGCTAATGTCCTATCAGAATTGTCTGCATTAGTTTCTGAAGGAAAACCTTTACAATCTGCTTATGGAGAAGAATCTATGAAAGAAAATACGAGTTCATCTAATTCTACAGTGAAAACACACACAACTGAAAAAGTTTCCCCTTTTGACTCTAATATAGGTAGCGGCTCAAATGAAAGCTTTTTAATGGAAATTCCAATGGAGGAAGAAATTACTTTTAATGTAGATGATTTTACTATTAAAACTGAGAAAAGAAATAGAGAAATAAAATTAAAAGAAAATGCTGAACAATTGATTTATGAGGGAAATCAAGCATTCAATAATAAAGACGCATTTACAGGAATAGAAAAATTTAGACAAGGAATTAACCAATATAAAGAAATAAAAGATTTTGAAAAAATAATGGATTTATTAAGAACTGTGGCACAGAAGTGTATTGCCAATGATCATTTAATTTTTGCTGGAGAATTTGCTGAAGATTTAATTAAACTTTCAAAAAAATTCAAAAATTTTTTCTATAGAGGTGTTGCAAATTATATTTTAGGATATATTCTCCTAAAGAAAGGTGAAAATGATGTTTTAGAGGAGGGATTGAATAAAATTCAAGAAGCTGCAATCGATTTTGAAAATGAAGGAGATTATGCAGGAGCGGGGATGTGTTTTAATAAGATTGGCAATATTTATCAATCAAGGTTAAATATATTAGAAAATGCATGTCTATTTTATAGAGCTGCGATCGAAAATTATAATAAGGCAATTTTCAAAATACACCCTTTAAGAACATCTTTTTGGAACAAACCAGAATTACTTATACAAAAAATTATAGAACTCAGAGATATAATTGAAGAATTAATCCCTAATCTTGAAAATATTGAAATAAAAGAAAAAATAATTAAAGATCTCAGAAATTTAAGATACAATTTTTAATTTCTACAAATAAATTCAATTGAATTAAAAAAAATTATATTTTATGATTCATTATTCTACATACTTCTTTTGGTGATTAATAATACCTAGACGAAAACAAAAAGTTAAATATTCAAGAAAAATCGTTTGTAAACATCTTGAGCCTAAAGGTGATATAGGTAATAGTTTACAAGCATTAGCTTATTGTCCTTCAAGAGATTTAATTTTAGGAACACGTGCCTACGTATGTCAGGTTTGTGCTTTGTATGATCCTGTCAAAAATAACCGCAGGTTTTCAGACATATATGAAGAGAGCAAAAATATTGCTGGAAAGAAAATTAGAGAAAAGCAAATAAAATTAGAAGAATACGAACTTGCCTCAATAAAAGGAGATGAAGAAATTGATTTATCAATTGACGAATTTGAGGAAGAAGATGAAGAAGCTCCATTAAAGTTTGAAAAAAGGAAAGCAGGTAAAGCAGATTTGGAAGATTCTGAAGAATTTGCTGAAGTAGAATGCCCATTTTGTGGTGAAATGTTTGATAATCTCCCGGAACATATCCAGAATTGTGAATTCGCACCCGACGACGTGAGTATTGATGATATAATACCTTCAAGAAAGAAAAAAAGAAAGACCCCTAGTGAGAAAGCTGGAATTCAGGAAAAAGATACTAGTGAGAAGCAAAAATGCCCATACTGCGGGAAAGAATTCATTAGACTTGGTAGACATTTGAATTCTTGTTCAAAAAGACCTGTTGATTCTGAAGATACAGAAAATGAAGATGAATAAGTAACTTTTTAATCCCTTATACACTTTGAGAGAATTTTAATTCAAAATGGTACTTTTTTGAAGTATACTTCTTGAGTGTCTGAAATATAACTCTTTATAGGGCTTTTAGGTTGTTTCATAATTAAATTTATAAAATCAACTAATCTATCTTGATTTATTGACATTCTAGTAGAAAGAGTAGAAATTGATACCTTATCATATTTTTTGGAAAATTCTAATAATTTAAAATTTAGTAAATTTTGATAGATTAGTGAGATTAATAATTTTAAATTGGGAAAATTTTCCGATTTGATGTCCCTAACAAATTCAAAAATTTTTTCAGAAGCGTCATGATAATTTAGTATCTTATAACAGCTTAGAATTTCATATAATTTTTTTATAAATTTGAAATACTTGGTTATATTATCACTAATATCTTCTAGATTACATTTATCTAAATTATGATTTACTTCACTTTTTAGCATTGCTAAAAGCTTTGAAAAATTCTCAAGATTAGCCTCATTGAGTTTTTCCCTTAAAAGGTTATTAAAACGACGTTCATATATCCTTCTATACTGTAATAATTCTTCGTTAACTTGTTTATTCAGTTCATAAAAATTACTTAATTCTTTTTCGAGATTAAATAAACTTTTATGTTCCTCTATTAATATCAATGCAGATCTTATTTTTTCCAAAGCTGAATTATAATCCTCAATTTTTACTTTTTTGAGAATAATAAATTTATAAAAATTGAGTTCTTCAATAAGATCTCGTTTATTTTTGAAACTCTCGAGATTATAATTGAAATTCATATTTTATTAAATAAAAATGAATGATATATTCTTATTACATATTAAATAGATCGATTATACATTTAAACTTACTACTAGCTAACTAATAATTTATTATAAAAACAATTAAATTATTTTTAAAAAAAGAATAAAAAATGAAATCCTTAATGATCAATATTCTAAGAGAGAATTTTAATAATTATTAAATATCTCTCTTGGTTTTTATAATTAAACTCCCTTTCGCAATAAATGATTAGCAATTACCATCCTTTGAACTTCACTCGTTCCCTCGTAAATCTCGCCCATCTTTGCATCTCTAAAATATCTTTCTACGGGGTAATCTTTCATTAATCCATATCCTCCATGTATTTGAACAGCACTATGAGCAGCCTGCATTGCTGCTTCTGATGCTACCAGTTTTGCCATTGAACTAATATATCCATAATCCATTTGATTATCATGCATATAAGCAGCTTTATAAGTAAAATATCGTCCCGCGTCTACAGCACACGCCATATCTGCTATCATCCATTGAATCGCTTGAAATCTTCCTATAGGTTGTCCGAATTGCACTCTCTCATTTGCATATTTTATTGAGGCTTCTAAAGATGCTTGCCCTAGACCTACAGACTGAGCAGCAATAACAATTCTTCCGTATCCCAAAATTTGCATTGTAAGTTTAAATCCTTCACCAATTCCTCCTAAAATGTTCTCCTGAGGTATTCTAACGTCTTTAAATACAAGTTCGGATGTATTAGAGCCACGAACTCCTAATTTATCCTCTTTTGCACCAACAGTATAACCGGGAGTATCAGAATCAACGATAAATACTGTTAACTGTTTTCTGCCTTCCTTCTCTCCAGTTTTAGTTATTACTAGAAGTGTATTTGCTATCCCCCCATTCGTAGCAAAAATCTTAGTTCCATTGAGTAAATAGTCATCTCCATCTTTCTCTGCTGTTAATTGCACTCCTCCGGCATCTGAACCGGCATCTGGTTCTGTTAAACAAAAAGCACCCAATTTATCACCTTTAGCAAGATCTATTAGAAACTTCTGTTTTTGTTCTTCAGTTCCATATTTATAGATTGGATAACTAACAAGGCCATTATGAACTGCTATAGAAAGACCCCAAGCAGCATCGGCACGTCCTATTTCTTCAACAATAATACAATGACTTACAGTGTCATTATGAAGACCAGCACCACCATATTCTTCTGGAATGCATGTTCCAAAATAATTCATTTCTTTCATTTTTTGAAAAGCAGTTTCGTCTAATTCCTGCTTTTCATCACTTTCTTTTGCTACAGGTACAAGGTACTCTTCAGCAAATTCTCTCGTAATTTTTTTTAACATTTCTTGTTTTTCTGATAAAGAAAAATCCATAATAAAATCAACACTAATTTTCTTTTTTTCCAAACTATATTTAAATAATATTCTATTGGAAAAATTAGTAATTTATCTTAATTATATTTTATTAAATTAGAGGAGATTCTTTAGTCAGCTAAATCTACAATAAATTATGCTGTTTTAGTTTTTATAAATACTCAGGTTTCAACTGTGATCGAGATTATATGTAAATACCAACATTTATTCGAAATAATTCGGTTTTTAAAAAGATATTAAAGATCTACGAGGAATAGAAGGAACAAATTATCTAAATACTGAGAAAAATTTCAGAAAAAATTAAAAAAAGAAAAATTAAAGGTGAAATTTTAATTTATATTTGACGAGCCCCACATAATGGACAGATTTCTGAATCTCCAACTGGATTTCCACAATCTTTGCATCTCTTGATCTCGTCTACTATATCTTCCTCATCAGAGATGTCAATTTTATCTTCAAATTCCTCAAGTTTTCCTATTCCTTTTGAGAAGATTGATCCTGGTCTATCCCCTGGCCATATTATATTGACCACTATAGCAGAAACTACTAAAACAACAAAAACAACAACATAAAAAGTTAAACTTGTACCGAGGTTATCTTTAAAAAATTGTGTTGTAGCAGTTATCCAATCGACCATCCATTGTCCTATAGGAGTTACTAATGGTTTAAGAAAAAGGAGAATAGCAGTAACTATATTTGCTATTACTTCCAAAAAATCCATAGCCTGAAATATCATTTTTTTTTCCACCTCTATTATTCTTTCATCCGATTTTCTCGAATTTTTTCTCTATTAATCGTATAATCAAAAATATCATATACTTTAAGTACAATCGTTAAAAAGTAGACTCCCATATAAATTAAAATCATCTGTGAAAGGTCCAAAGTAAAAAATCCATAATCTATGATAATGAAAGTTATTTCTGCCGCACCAGAGAATCTATAACTCCAAAGATATAAACAATTTATAATAACTTGTATGAGAGCAAATATTCCCTTTCTAATTGATTGTTTTGGGGAAGAATATTTGAAAAATGCAAAACCGCTCGCTAATAATCCAAAAGCAGTTAACCAAAAAGTTATATTGGTTTGATCTAATTGTTCCCATTCTAAAGGTAAACCTTCAATGCTAAAGAGTAATGTAAAAAGCGTTAATGGGATAACAATAGTAAAAAGTACGTAGACACCAGTGAATATAAAACCCCTTACCATATTTTTAGCTGCACCCATTTATATAACCCCCTATGGAAATCCCTCAATAAAATAATTTTCTAACGTAATCGCCAGTGAATGTAAGCCGAGAGAATAATCTAAACTGACTGTAATATTTGCGTAAAATTCTAATATATGAGGTAGCCTAAACGGGTTTATATCTGACATAGGTGGAAAAGCTAGATAATTAAAACTGCTATTATCACCAAAAAAGACGAAATCTCCAATTTCACCTCTAGGAATATCACCAAGAGCTTGAGTTTTATTAAGTATCTTAATAGCTACAGTGTTGTTCCCAGCAGCAATGGAACTATAATTTAAATATAAGTCTAATTCTAATTCTAGGTTCTCTATATCAAAATAGCCCGTATTATTAACTTTAAACGGTAGAGAGAAATTAATATTTTCAATTTGAAATGTAGTAATGTTTACAGAAATATTAAAATCTGCGTTATCAAGATCTATCTGAAGATTATCTCTATTTGATAAGATCATGACGGCAGATAATCCACCCAAAATTGAAACCATAGTTACTGATAATGTCAATATCGCTATAAAGATACGAAATAATAGTCTAAAAACACGCGACGGTCTCATACTAATCGAATTTAGATGTTTTTTGTATTATTTTTAATAAATTTATTAAAATAACTATTAAGATATTTATAAATTTTACATTTTTAATTCTTAAGGTATTTTTCTTCTAATAACATGTCAAAAAGGTTAATAGTAGTTCTAAGATTCATATTTTTTTTTTTGAGTTTATTAAGTTTTTTAAGAGCAAATTCTAAGATATACTTTCTTGAAAGATATGAATCCGAGTGATTATAGTTAATTTTTTCTTTTACTAAAGCCAATAAGAGAATTTAAATTTATTAAATCAATAATGAGTTTATATATTTTTAATTCTTTTATTAAAAACATCTAAAGTAAAATTAAAATTTGTGTAATGAAAATGGAAAATATTCAATCACATGCAATCGATTTCAATGAAGTAGCTAAAAAAATGAATACTTCTATTGAAATTGGTTTAACTGAAGAAGAATCACAAATTAGAATTGAAAAATACGGCAGAAATGAACTAGTTAAAGAAAAAGGTAAGACCGCTTGGCAGATCTTCATAGGACAGTTTAAAGATTTCCTTATATATCTTCTAATTTTCGCAATATTTATTTCAGTTGTAATTGGAATATATGAATCTATTGATTCCGATACAACATGGCCTACAGAATATACTGATGCAATAGTAATCGCAGCAATTTTGATAGTGAATGCTATATTAGGCTTTTACCAAGAGTATCAAGCTGAACGATCCCTAGAAAGTCTAAAAAAACTAGCACCTCATTTTGCTAAAGTCCGAAGAGGTGGTAGAGTAATTGAGATTGGTGTAGAGGAAGTTGTTCCTGGAGATATTGTCCTTTTTGATGAAGGAGATAAATTTCCTGCGGATATAAGAATCTACAAACAATTTTCACTTTATGTCGATGAGGCAATTTTAACTGGAGAATCAAAACCAGTTAAAAAACAAATAAACCCTGTTGACAAGAAAATGATTTTAGCAGATAGGACTAATCTTGGGTATATGAATACTATAATCACCCGTGGTAATGGAGAAGGAATTGTTATTGGAACAGGAATGCATACTGAAATTGGTAAAATAGCGGAAAGTTTACAAGAAGAAGAAATTGAACTTAGCCCATTTCAAAAAGAGGTAAATAGGTTTGGAAAGCTTCTAGGGATGTTAATTCTAATAATATGCGCAGCAGTTTTTCTAACTGAACTTTTTATATTATTAATAACAGAATTTAGTTTTGAAGACCTTATTACTGCTTTTGAAATATCAATAAGTTTGGCGGTTTCAGCTGTACCTGAAGGCTTAATAGTTGTAATTACCGTTGTTATGTCTTTAGGAATGCGTAAAATGGCAGATCGTAATGCATTGGTGCGTAAGCTCACTGCTGTTGAGACTTTGGGAAGAGTAAACGTAATTTGCTCAGATAAAACGGGTACTCTTACTAAAAACGAAATGACGGTTGTAAAAGTGTTTTTAGGAGGAAAAGAATACAATGTTGAAGGGGTAGGATATGCGCTTGAAGGTAAGATCATAAATGAAAAAGGGAAGCAAGTTTCATTATTAGAAGAAAATTATCTCAAAAGATTTCTCGAGGTTTGTATGTTTTGTAATAATTCAAATGTATCTCCTAAAGATAATGGTACTAATGACACTGATGTGGTTGGTGATCCAACAGAAATCTCATTAAAAGTATTAGCAATGAAAATGGATTTAGATACAAAAGCTGAAAAAATTGATGAAATTCCTTTCAGTTCTGATAGAAAGATGATGTCAGTGATTTCAAAAATTGATAATCAAATAGTTGCCTTAATTAAAGGCGCTCCAGATGTGTTATTAAATAACGCTGCTAAGGCATTCATGGATGGTCAAGAAAAACCTATTAATGAAGTAAAAGATATCATTTTACAGAAAAATGAAGAATTTGCAAAGAATGCACTTCGAGTATTAGGTGTAGCATATAAACCTATAAAAGAAGGATATAAAGAGGAAGAAATAGAAACTGACTATATATATCTTGGTTTAGCCGGAATAATAGACCCCGCAAGGGATGAGGTAAAAGATGCTATAGAAGAAGCTCGAGACGCTGGTATTAGAACTATAATGATCACAGGTGACCATAAAATTACTGCTATTGCAATTGCTCAAGAAATTGGTTTAACACAATCAAGCGAAGCAATTACGGGAATTGAATTAGAGGAAATGAGCGATGATGATCTTCGTGAGAAAGTAAAAACAGTAGATATTTTTGCGAGAGTTTCCTCGGAACACAAATTAAGAATCTTGCGTAGATTGAAGGAATTAGATTTAGTTGTTTCAATGACGGGTGATGGGGTAAATGATGCTCCTGCTGTAAAAGGAGCACATGTGGGTGTCGCAATGGGGTTAAAAGGGACCGAGGTGACTCAAGAGGCTTCAGAGATGATACTAATTGATGATAATTACGCAACTATTGTTAATGCGATAGAAGAAGGGAGAGGTATTTTTGAAACCACAAAAGGGTTCTTTAGATATATGTTAAGTACTAATTTTGATGAAATATTTTTAATCCTTGTAGCCTATATTGTAATGAAACTATTTCCACTTGTATTTGTTGGTCTTCCAGTTAAACCAATTCAGATTTTATGGCTTAATATAGCGACTGATGGCATACCCGCCATGGTTCTGGGACTTACGCCTACAGATCCCGATGTGATGAAAGAGAAACCAAGAAAGGGTTTTACCTTAATACCAGAGATTAAAGGTCCGGTTCTTTTACTTGGAATTTATACATCGATCACAGACGTTACTCTCTATTTACTACTATGGAGTGTATTACTTCCTGCTTGGATTGACACGGGTATAGATCCACGTTTAACGGCAATAGATAGTGCATATGCTCTATCCTTAGCTCAGACAATAATATTTTCAAATCTGGTCATCTGTGAATTAATGTTTGTTTACACATGTACTTCTAACGTGAAACCTTTTTACCTGTTTCCAAATAAACACTTATTTTGGGCTACCGGACTTTCTTTAGGTTTACAATTACTTATATTATATACTCCTATGGGATTAGCATTCCATGTTATACCTTTATTGCACCCTTATTATTGGATAACTCTTTTATTAGGCGCATTTAGTGTCTCAGTCGTTGATGAGCTTCGAAAATGGAGAATCCGCAAAAAAAGAGGTATGAAAGTCATAAGAAAATCTAAGTAAAATTTTATTTCAATTATTTTACTAACTCTAATTTTTATAAATTTTAACTAGAACTATAAAACTTAATTCTTTTTAATTAATTTTATATTTTTTTTATAATTTTATAATTTAATTAGAACTGAATAGTTCAATATTTTCAAATGAGATTATAGTTATGAACATTGCTGAAGTTTTGAAAAATAAGATTGAAACAAATCAAACAGTCTTAACTGAGTTTGAATCTAAGGAGCTTCTACAAGAGGTTGGAATTCCTGTACCTGGTCAAAAATTAACAACCTCAAAGGAAGATACCCGTTCCGCAGCTGAACAAATTGGATTTCCAGTAGTTTTAAAACTCATGGCAGAAGATATAGTCCATAAATCTGATACCGGAGCTGTAAAACTAAATTTAAAGAATACACAAGAAGTTGAAGATGCCTATGAAGAATTAATGAAAATTCCTTCTCAAAAAGAGAAAAAGATCTCCGTTCAGAAAATGGCAGATGAACCAATAACAGAACTTATCATAGGAATGACAACCGATCCCCAATTTGGGCCTGCATTAATGTTTGGTATAGGAGGGATCTTAGTTGAGCTTTTAGAGGATGTTAGTTTTAGAATCGCTCCAATAACGGAATATGATGCCAGAGAAATGATCAAAGAAATTAAAGGTTTTCCAATATTAGATGGATATCGAGGGAAACCCAAAGCTGATATTGACGCCATCGTAAAAACATTACTTACAATATCTGAACTTGTTGTTGACCATGAAGAGATAAATGAAATGGATTTAAATCCTGTGTTCATCTACGAAAAAGGCTTGATTTGTGTAGATGCTAGGATTATATTAAAAAAAAGTGAATAAAAGTTATTCAAACCTCTTTTTTTTTACACTTTAACACATAGTATTTAAATTTATTTTTAAATTATTTTTTCGATCAACTCTACTTAATGGAACATACTTGCTTCATATTAGATACATTTAAAGGAATTAATCGTGATATTATCATTACAATTAAATAAAAAATTTATTCGAATTTTACCTACAAAAATATTAGTAAGAATTACGAATTGTAATATAAAAATAAAATTTAGAAATCGACTTCTGATTATTATGGTGAATTTAAATATAAAGAAAAGCAAACGAATTATTATTTTACTCTCGTTAACTCTTATGCTTAGTATTACGGCGATTAAACCAAACCTTTTCAATTTCTCTTCAAATTCTAACCTAACTGATATCGAGATCCCAGAGGATCCTATCTCTCTTGACGACATCAAAACTGCTAGCTACTCTTCTAATTACGGTAATTCAGGAGAAAACTTGAATATCAGTTTGCATCAGTCAAAAATTGACGTAGGAACTCCTTTATTTGAAATAACTAATGCTTCTGATATCAATAATAATACCTTTTCAGTTGTTTGCCCTTCTGATGGATCTTTTAATTCTACAACTAGTTATATTGATATTACTAATATCTATGCTCCCAATAAAACTATAATTATTGATGATGATTATACGGGGAATGAATTTCAACGAATAAGTGTCCTAAGTCAATTCCTTTCTTTTAATGCCAGTGGAATGGGATATATAGAGAATATTACACTAAGACTTAAACAAGTAAATACTGGAAATCCTAGTAACATTACGCTAGATTTATATAATGCTTCATCTACTCGAACTCCCGATCAAAAAATTGGTACTATGATTTCTAATGAATACTTCAATGATAGTGCCGATCTTTTTCAATGGCATACGGTTACAAACCTTGATTTTCAATTTGACTCGAAAGATACCAACTATGATTTATTTTTTATCAGACTTGATAAAGTTGGAGGAATTGGACTATATTCTGATTATACTACGGATTTAGGGGGAATAGATGCAAAAAATGAATGTTTAGTATATCAAGCTGATCAGTCTACACTTGAATGGTATTCTGCACCAGGTAATACTGTTGATTTACCTTTTATTATTGATTTTTATCCTTTGAATAACACTCCTAAACCTAAAGAAATCGGATTAAAAGTAAATAATTCTGCTGTGAATAATATTAATGGTCTAAATGAAGGGAATTGGAATATTACAGGAACATTTTCACAGTTACCAAATGAATTGGATTATATACTTACAGCTGAATGGTGGGATGTATCATGTAATATCACCAAAATTCAAGTTAATTATACTAGAAATGATTTAAAGTCAGAGACAAGCTTTACAATTCAAGGAAGTGGGCAGGATATTAATTGGAATACAACCAGAAATGGAGGATTGAACTATTTCGACTCTGACTTCATTAATTACAAGATAAACTTTACAGTACCAGCCAATTGGGAGAATCTGCAAACATTTAATGGAACTGGAAGCAACAAGACTGATGATACTAGTTTAGGTCCCATAGTTGGAGGATATAGAACATTACAAATTATTAACGCAGGAAATGGGACATATTGGTTTATTAACGGAACTTCGAATAATCTTCTACAAAAAATACACACATCTGTAAGTTCTATCGAAAAAGATTCCGTAAACTATACTGATACAGTTTCATTCATAGCTAACTTTACAGAACCTATTATTGATGGAAATATTAATCTTACAGTTTACAGTCCTGCTCCCGGTTATTACTCAAATCATACTTATGCTAATAACTCAATAGTTACAAATTCACTTATTCCCTTACAGGATTGGACAATATCTGATAACGCAACTGATAATTATGGAATTTATACGGTTCAAGTTTATTGGAATAATGGTACTGCTGCAGGATTTCTAGAAAAAGACTTAACTATAATGGCAATTACAGATTTAAGGCTAATTTCACCTCCGAGTGGGGAAGAATACTTTGGTGGAGAAATTTTTAATGTTGCGCTATTTTACAACGATACTGGTTATAATCAGGGAAATAGAGGAATTACTGGTGCAACATTAACTGAAAATAGTGGATCATTACCAGCTCCTTCTACTAACGGAACTGATGGTTATTATATATATAGTTTAAATACAAGTGATTACATATTTGGTTGGAATACAATAATCTTTGAAGCTTCAAAACAACCATATTACAATAATGCTACTACTGATTTTACATTTTATCTTCGAATTAACACTACTATATCTCCTTCAAATACTAAAGATTTTGGAGATGTGATAAAGGGACAAAATAGAACTTATAATTTCAATTACGCAGATATTAATCTTAATCCAATACAGGGAGCAACTCTTAGTATAGTGACTCTTCCTTCAGGTTTTGGTGCTTTATTATCTGAAGTTGGTGGCACACCTGGAAATTACTCTATTGAACTAGATACAAGTGGAATTACTGCATCTGTTATACCATATACCTGTATATTCAATATTACAGCCCCTCGAAACGAAACACAATATATTACCTTAACATTAACAGTAACGATAGCTCAAACTAAGATCGATATAATATCTAAAGATGATCTTATTATTCAAAAGGATGGTTTAAATCAAACAATTCTCTTCTCATTTAATAATTCTGATATTAATAAAGGTATTTCAGGACTAGATGTTAGTAATATTAATGTTATAGACAATCAAACATTACTTCCAAGGCCTTCGAATAAGATTTGGTTATACACAACAGCTACCGAAGGGGAATATATCCTAAATGTAAGTGTTTCTGATTTAACTTCAGGCTGGATTCAACTTGAAATAAATGTTTCTCTTCCTCCTAACTATAATTACAGCACAAAAAGTTTCAATTTTTACTTAAGAGGAAATACGACACAAATAAATTTAATATCATTTGAAGATATCAATGGTGAAGGGATACTCAAAGGGATAGGTAATAATTACAGTTGTTTTATTGAGAGAGATCTACGAACGATTTTGAATATTACTGATGTCGATAATGATGATAATTTATTGACTGGTTTAGCAGAATCATACAGGATAGATTACACACAGATCGGAAATTCCTCGAATTCTGGTACATTAAGTGAGAGTTTAAATTATGTTTCAAATACATATAGAGGGGACATATATACCTCTAATCTGGAGATTACTGGCATATATTCTATAAATATTACTATCAAACTTCCGAATTATGAAGAAGCAACTTATAGTTTTAATTTAACATTAAAGGCTAAATATATAGTGAACATTACAGTCATCGAGAAACCAATTGAGATTACTGCAGGTGCTTCCTTTAATATCACATTAGGATTCGAATATTATAACGGTACAGATTGGCTTACTTTGGTAGGAGCAAATGTAAGGATTGTCCCTTTTTTCGATGGTTCACCAGCAACTCCTACATCATATTTTCCAACTGATGGTTCAGGTGAAGTGTTTATAACTATACTTTCAAGAGACGATGCGAAAAATATGACTTTAGTAGTAGAGTTGCAGGGTTCTTATTATCATGTTAGTGGTACTCTGGATATTTCTGATATTACTGTAAACGCACCTGATACGGGCTTATCTCTAAAGGATTTCATTCCTTATCTGATAATCATTGGAGTGGCTCTTGCTGTTGCTGGTGGTTCGATAGGAGTTTATAAAGGAATAATTGTTCCTAAAAAAAGGGAGAAATCACGGATTTTAAAAGAGGTTAAAACAATTTTTGATGATGCTATTAATCTAGAACATATTCTGATTCTATATAAAGGGACAGGAACATGTATTTACTTTAAATCTTTTGGAACGGAAGGTATTGACCCAGAATTGATTAGTGGCTTCATTTCTGCAATTTGTTCATTTGGAAAAGATTTAGTGTGTCAAGAGGAGTTAAATGAAGTGACCTATGGTGATAGAATGCTATTATTATCAGATGGTGAGTACATTCGAGTCGCATTAGTATTATCTAAAAAAGCTTCGATCATATTGCGTAAAAATCTAAAAGATTTTATAACTGAATTTGAAAAATCATATGAAAGTGAACTACCTGATTGGAGAGGTCAGCTAACTATCTTCAGAAATTCTGGAGCACTAGTTGATGAGATTTTAAGCACATCGATTATATTACCCCATGAAATTACATATAAATTTTCAAACGTTAAATCTTTGAAGAATCCTCACTCAAAGGATGTGTTAAAAGTAGCTAATTCTATGATGAAAGATTCTGAACGAAATTTCTTCTTTATTGCAACACTCTTAAAAGAGGCAACTGAAAAAACAAATAAAGATACCGCAGAAATCTTTATGGGTATCAAAGAGTTGAGAGATAAGAAAATATTAGTACCAATAGAAATAGGTGTCATCGAAGCTCAACCTATTTCTCAACAAGAATTAGCTCTGATAAATCAAAAAGTTGCAGGATTAGTAAATTTATCTCAAGAAGAAAAACAAAAATTAGTAAACGATCTTGCTCAAATGGGACCTGCTGAAAGAGAAGCTTATTTTGTGAGTCTAACGGAACAGCATGAAATTATCTCTGCTCCAATTGAAGAAAAACCAGGAGCTGCAATAATTGACAATGTAAAAGGTGCTAAAAAAGAAATCAGTAAATTAAAGAAGATTGCTAAAAATGCAAGGAAAGAAAAGGATTATGAGAAATCAATTAACATTTCCCAGAATGCTTCAAAAATTGCTATAAATTGGGAATTATCTGGAGAATTAGAACAGTTAAATGAATTTATTCGATCAACTAAAATTGAGGATCTTCAAATCAAGATGAAAACACTTGAGAAGGAAGCAAAATTAGCAGCAAAAGAAGAAAATTATAATGAAGCGGCTCAAAAATATAAAATGTCTTCTAAAATAGCCTCTGAAATATTTAAACTCGGTGGAACTGAAATGACTAAAGAAGTTAAGAGACTTTCTAATAAATCTAAGGAATATGAGAAATTAATTTAAAAAAATTTTTTTATAATTTTTTACTTTTTATCTTTAAAAATATCATATACAATGATATAATTACAACAAAAGTAATTATAAACTCAAGTAACCTATATATATTCAATTGAATGAATTTTTATTATAATAGAATTCCAGCAGATTTCATTGTATTATGTTTCTACTAAATCAAATTTATTTCAAAAAAACTATATTTATCGAGTTCTTAATGGTCATTGTCTTTTTTTTTCTAGACTTCTTAATTTTATCATTTTTAAGAAAAAAAAAAGAAGATCGTAGGAAAAATAATGTTGATAAAGATGAAAATATTGAAGAAAGATCATTCATCACAGATGAGCTTAAAAAAGTTGAGTTAAAAACTATTGTAATTGAGCAACCAGGGTTAGATAATGAATTAGATAATCTTACTTTGGAGCAACAGAAAAAGGAATCATCATTAATTCCATCTGAACTTAAAACGCAAATAGAAAAAATTGTTTTACAAATCTTATATAAAGAAAAATCGGTAAAAACCTTTAAACTCTTAAATGATAAAGTTTTGGAGAGTGCTGCTCAAAAAAAAATTACAGTTTCTGAAAAAACTATTAATTTAATTATACATCAAATGAATAAGATTGGAATTATAGAATTTACTCAAAAAGAAGGTTGGAAAATAAAGATTTAATTCAATATATTATTTTATTTTATAATTTTTAAATTATTATTAATCAGATATTCCACTTTCGGTAATACTAAAAATAGCTTCACCTTCAGGTAAGTGAGGGGCATCGACTATTTTAGCAATTCTCTGTTCACCCTTACCTTTTCGTAAATATACTCTAATAGTCGATCCGTGAGCAACAACATTACCTCCCGCAGCCTGTAAAGGATTTCCATAAAAAACATCAGGTTTAGATTGAACTTGGTTTGTTAAGACAATAGCTAGATCATTATATATATCACATAACCTTAGTAAATCGTGTAGATGAGAATTTATAGTTTGTTGACGGTTTGCTAAAGTTCCTCTCCCAATATATTCGCTTCTAAAATGTCCTATTAATGAATCAATGACAATTAATTTTATGTTTTTTTCTTTAATTATATTAGCTGCTTCTTTAATTAGTAAAACTTGGTGATCAGAATTATAAGCTCTCCCAAAAACAATATTTTTTAGCACTTTTGTATAATCTAAATCAAGCCCTTCAGCCATTTGGATTATTCTTTCTGGTCTAAAAGTTCCTTCTGTGTCAATGTATAATGCTCTACCTTCAAGACCACCTTTTTCTTTGGGTAATTGCACATTCACACATAATTGATGCATAATTTGGGTTTTTCCTGTTCTAAATTCTCCAAAGAATTCAATAACACTTCCAGTTTCAATACCACCCCCTAAAGAATCATCTAATTCTTGGCTACCTGTGGTAATTCGGGCAATGTTCTTTCTGTGTTCCCAAATTGCATCCGCAGACTTAAATCCTATCCCCAGTTGTTCCATTGAGGCTTTAATTAGTTTTTCAGCAGTTTTATCACCAAGACCACTTTCCTCTTTAATTATTGTAGGAGGTGTATATGCAATTGATTCAAGGCTATTGAATCCTGCTTTTATCAATTTATTTAAAGTTGCTTCACCCACACCAGGAAGTTTCTTGACCGCTTCAACACAATCTTTTAAATCATTTTCATTATTATTAATGCCATTGAATTCTTTATCCTCCAATTCAATTTCCATTTCTTCAATTCTTTCTTCCTCTTCTAATTCATTAAAGACCTCAATTAATTCCTCTTCATCATCATAGGTATCTGGGTTTAAAACTTCCCCATTATCTTCTATTTGGGCATATTTTAAATGTTCTTTATAAATCTTACCTTTTGTATGTGTTCTATTGCATTCTGGGCAATGATATGCTTGACCTTCAACAAAAGCATTTTTTTCTTTTGTATCTACGGCTTTAGCCATTTCCTATCACTTGAATAAAATATTAGAGTATTTTTTATACTTAATTTATATTATGCATAGATATTCTGTTATTTATTTGAAGTAAAATAGAGTTCTGATTTTTAGATTTACTTTGTAAATCCTATAATAAAAAACGACAATATTAAGAGAATCCTTAGTTTGAAATAAGTGAATTTTCTTGAGATTAATAAGTCATTTTATCTACTAAATAAAACAATAAAAATAAAACAGAATTATAAAAGAATATTAAATAATTTATCTTAATTATCAGATGAAGTTTAAATGAAGAATACCATAAATGTTGAATTTTATCCAATACTAAATGAAACACAAATTCGAGATTCAATAGAGATAATTCAAAAAAATAAAGATAAGTGGGATATTCCTTTTTTCTTTGATACCAAATCTTATATAGATCTAAATTATATCAAAAAAAATTCCCAGTTCGTATTAACAGATGATATTAAAAATGTAATTGTTCTAGGAACTGGAGGTTCAATTCAAACGTTATTAGCATTAAAACACTTATCACCGAAAAAAATCTTTCCTATTACAAGTTCTAGAGCGGTAGAATTAAAAGGATGTTTAGATAAGACATCCCCAAATGACTCAATTGTTATTCCAATCTCAAGGGCGGGAGAGACATTAGATATCAACTCGACAATTGGGATCTTCTTAAGAGAGGGATATAAGTTCTTAGGTTTATCCTCTATGGGAACAATGAATAAAATACTCCAAAAAATTAATTGTCCTATTTTAGATGTCCCTAATCTCAGTGGTCGTTTTGCGGGATCAGTTACTAATGTTGGTATTGTTCCAGCATTTATTTCATATATTAATGTTGAAGATTTCATCAAAGGATTGGAAAATGGATATAATTTATTTTCTAATTATAAAAAGAATCTGGCATTAGAATTTTCCGCCTATCTTTTCAACTTATATAAGAAGGGTTATAAAGTTATATTTTCAATGCCATATTCTAAAAATCTAGAAGGGAGTACTGGATTATGGGTTCAATGTATTTCTGAAAGTACAGGAAAAGACGAAAAAGGAATGATTGGAACTTATCAAGGTGCTCCCATATGCCAGCATTCTGTTTTAGAGTATTTATTAGGGGGAACTAAGGGTGTAGTAACCCCTGTTTTATGGACAGTAGAACATGAAATACCTGATTTAACGTTGGAATCTTCTATTGAATATGTAAATGGAAAAAGTGCTCAAACTATTATCAATTATCAGGCAGACGCAACTTTTCAAGCTTTAATTCAACAAGGTGTTCCTAGTGCTAAAATATCTATTGGAAATCCTTTAGAAATGAATATAGGAATCCTTGTCGCATTTATTTTATCTACAGTATATTACCTTTGTTTGTTATTGGATGTTAATTGGGCAAGTAACCCAAAAGTAATAATTGGAAAAGAAATTTGTAATCAAGCTCTTAAAGATAACATTGATTCGAAAGAAAGAGAGGAAAAGAGAAAAAGCATCGCTTTAAAAAAATTTAGGGATTTTTTTTAACTTATACTCTTCTTATTTTCAGCTAATAAAGGCATCATATAAAATATTAATAGCTTTTACGCAATCTTTTCTTTCAATTATTGCAGTAAAATTTAATTCAGAAGATCCCTGAGCGATAGCTAAAATATTAATATTATTATTACCTAAGGTGGTAAATACTTTCCCCGCTATACCTGGAGTATAAAGCACTCCTGCGCCAATAACCGCAACTAAAGAGATATCATTATTAATTTTAATGCGAAACCAGTTTTTACCAAATAAATCTGAATTTCTCAATAAGAAACTCACTTTTTTTGAGTCTTCATGATTGATTCCGAAAGTGAGATTATTTTCTGAGGAACTCTGAGATATAAATACAATGTCTATATTATTATCCCCCAAGAGAGAAAAAAGTTTAGCAGCTGTTCCTGAAAGAGGAATCATGGTATCACCTTCGATAGTTACCATTGAAAGCTCATAAAGTGAAGTAATAGCTTTAATAACTTTCCCATTTTTAATTATTTCTTTAGTAATTGTTGTAAACTCATCTGATTCCAGATCATCAAACGACCTGATTTCAGAAGGAACATTGCCTTTCTCGTTAACATCAAGACATAATGGATGTAAAACTTTTGTACCAAAAAAAGCAAGTTCTTTTGCTTCCACATATGAAATCTGTTTTAAAAGAGAGGTCTTTATAGCTATTTTGGGATCTGCATCTAACAAGCCCTTAACATCTTTCCAATATATAACCTTAGTATCAAAACTATTCCTTAATGAATAAGCAATAATGGCTGCGGTCAGATCTGTCCCTCCTCTTCCTAGGGTAGTAATTTTCTTATCGTCTTTTGTAGAAGCAAAGAATCCAGTAATACATGCCGTTAAATCAGGATCAGATTTTAGTATAGGAACAAAATCTTTGTTAATTAGAGTCTCTGTTTCATCTAATAAAGGTAAAGCATTACCAAAATTATCATCTGTAAGAATTAACTCATTTGAAGCGAAATATTTAGATTTTATGCCCTCAGTATTGAGATATTGAGTCAAAATAAATGTACTAAGTTTCTCCCCATATGAAATTATTAAATCTTGAATGTCAGCACTTGGCCTTATAAGTCGTATAACATAGCCTAATTGAGTTAATTCCTCAATATTTTTCTTTAAAAAGCTGATTGATCTTTCATACTCAATACTTTCAGAATCAATTATTTTATCAATCATATCTCTATGAATATAATTTATATTTTTTAGAATCATCTCACAATCTGTATCTTCACTACATGATTTTGTATAAAAATTTAATAATTCATCCGTTATACCCTTCATTGCTGAAACTACAATTATTAATCTTGACCTATCTACATGCTTTTTAATGATTTCTGCAATTTTCCTATAAGATCTGGCATCTTGTAAACAAGAACCACCAAATTTCATTATTATGAGACAGTCTTTCTTATTTGTTAAATTTATCACCAAGTCTCTCTTTTCAAAAAAATGTTTGCTTTTATAGTTAAAAAGAAAATAATAAACTTAAATCTGTTATATTATTTAATAACTGCTCTGGACTGATGCAAAAATTGGAAAGGGAATTTGGTGAAACGCTCAGAGTAGCAATTGTTCCAACTGGTATTCAAATTGCGGTAAAATAGTTACAAGTTCACTTTTCACCAAAAAAAATATTGATTATCAATTGAAACAATGTTATCTATAAAATCCGTAAGGTTTTAATAATCAAAGTATTTTATAGAAAGTTTTATAAGAATTTCCGTATGAAAACATATATGGAAAATGAATCAGAATTATCCTCAGAGAAAAACTTACTAGAAAAAATTTTAAAACATAAAGCCATACTTCTTATCATTTTTGGTATAATAATTAGAATTGGTATCCTCTTATATTATTATTATACCCATAAGATAGATCCTGGAAGATCTTGGGGAGATTTAGGAAGATATTTTGAGGATAATGTAACAAGTACCCCATTAACAATAGGTTTTTTAGAAGTTTTTAGATTCTTTTCTTTTGATAGTATTGGAATTTTTGCCTTCTGGGGTTTTTTTTGCGACCTTGTTATAGTTCTTATGTTCTATTTCGTCTTGAAAAGTTTTAAAATTAAAAATATCAATTATGCTTTTGGGCTATTTGCGGTAAATCCATTTTTTTTTCTTAATAATGCTTTCAGCTTACAAAATTGTGGGTATCATATTACAGACGCTTTTTTCTTCTTCTTTTTCTTTCTTGCTTTAATTTATTACCCTAAAGAAGAACTATATGCCAAATATTTATTTTATATATTTTTAGGATTGTCTATGTGTACGAAGTATTACACATTGCCAGCAGTAGGATTTCTATTTTTAAAATATTTAGTAGAAAGGAATTGGAAAGAAATGAAATTTTTTGTTATATCGATTGCTCCCCTTTTAATTGCGTTATTAATAATTCCTCTTTTCATAACAGATTGGTTTTTAGATAGTTTAAAGTATTGGTCTTCCACTGGATCGGATTTGCCTTTATTCATAAGAATAATTCCCGCAACTATACTAGCTCTGTTATTTATTGCATTTAGACTTAAAGATGCTGATCAATTTGAAATTTCAGTTTTTTCTACAATAGCCACTGCATCTTTTATGGTTTTCAGTTATATATATGCACGTTGGTTTCAGGTAATATTATTTTATGGAATTTTAAAAGAAAGAGAATTCTTCTCTTTTAAATTGAATTTAGGATTTATAAAAAGAGAAATTAAAGTGGATAATCATATTTTAACATTTTATTTATCTTTCGTTGCTGTTTTCATTGCTTATATGTTCATTATTTTTCTATATTAATGATTTCCTATTTTCTTTTATTCAATCATTTTTCTTGCTTCTTTTAGTTTAAAATTGAAGTGTAGTATAGAATATCCCCCATAAAAGAAAAGATAGGCTGTTCTTAATAAGTGATCAATAACAAAAACAGCTAAAATATCAAGATATGGAAATTCTGGATAAAATATTATAATAAATAAAGCTCCAATATTTTCAGATATACCCCAACCTCCAGGAGTAATTGGAATAATATTACTAAAAAATAAAACTAAAGTTGCTAAAATAATAATAAAAATATTTAAGTCATACCCTAAAAATGTAAAAAAAATTACAAGGATAAATGCATCTATAATATAGGTCGGAAAATTTAGTAATATAATATAAAAAAACTCTTTTTTATTATCTTTAAATTTCCTCAATCCATTTTTAAAATTATTTAGAAATTTATCTAAATAATCTCCTAATTTATTCGATATTTTTTTGACAATTTTTATAACAAAATCTTGTTTATATAGTAAAAACAGAAACAGAATGATAATACTAAATATAATTAATGCTCCAAAGAAAAGGTATAATTGTAGACTTTGACCTAAAATAGTTTCAACTTCTATTTCACCAATAGAAAGATATAGAAAAATTAAGGCAAAAAGACTAATACTAAATAGGAGCAGAAAATCTAGTACTCTCTCTATGGCGATTCCTGCAAAGCTTTCACTCAATCTTATATCTTCTTGATCTTTTAGTATAAATACTTTCGCTATATCTCCTAATTGACCTGGAGTTATACTATTTATAAAAAAACTAGTTCCGATGGAAAAATACGATGAACCATATTTTATAGGATGATTAAGACCTTTAAAAATTAATTTTAGTTTATAAGCTCTAAGGAGAAATGCTATAGTATATAATGTAATAAAAAGGAGAGTGCCAAATATCCCAATAATAGATAATTTTTTTATTAATTTTTGAAAATCAACAATAATTATCATTAGGACTATTAAAGCTATAGTTGTTAACCCGATCAGTATCCTTTTATACTTTCTTAACCAGTTTATTATTCTGTTTTCGTTTAATTCCGACATAAATTAAAATTCAAAATAATTAATATATCTTAAATTTTTTCAATCAAATTTGTCAAATAGATTAGATAGCTTGAAGAACTAATGTCCTAAAAAAAGGATTATTCAAAAAAATTATTAGTTATTGAAGAGATGTATTCAATTTCTTCCTCAGATAAAAAAGGATAAATTGGTAAACTTATCAATTCTTCGGCAAATTTAATAGTTTTCTTATTGTTAAAGAAATCCAGATGTTTAAACGGTTTTGTTTTTTGAATGGGAATCGGATAATGAATTACTGTTGGAATACCATGTTCTAATAAATACGATTGAAAATTATCTCTATTTTTTACGCGTATTGCATAAATATGATATACTTGTTTATTAATATAAGGAGCATTTTTCGGAATAACAATATTCTTATTATTTTTTAGGAGATCTTCAAATTTCTTGGCTACTTTAATTCTTGCATCGTTCCATTTATCTAAATGTTTTAATTTTTCGTTTAAAATTATAGCTTGGATTGTATCTAGTCTATTATTCCAGCCAATAGCATCGTAGTAATATTTTTTGCTAGAACCATAATTTCTTAAAGATTTAACTTTATTAAACAAATCTTCATTATTGGTCGTTATTATCCCCGCATCTCCCGCAGCACCTAGATTTTTACCTGGATACAAAGAAAATGCTGAAATATCTCCGATACCTCCAACTTTTCTGTTTAAAACCATAGCTCCATGAGCTTGAGAAGAATCTTCTAAAATATAACAATTATATCGCTCTGCTAGTTCAAGAATTTGTTTCATATTAGCAGGATGACCATATAAATGAACTGGGATAATAACACAAGACACCCATTTTTTACGATTTTCTTTTAAATATGATTCTAAAAGGTTTACATCGATTTGGTAATACTCATCACAGTCTATTAATGCGATATCTGATTTTACATTAAAGAGATATTTAACTGCCAAAACAGTAGCTATAAAAGTATTTGCGGGGATAAGTACTCCGCATGGTGATTTTAAATTAAGTGCCGCTAATGATAATTTTAAAGCATCAGTTCCATTAGAAACACCTGCAGCATATTTAACATCGCAATAATTAGCAAAATTATTTTCAAAAATTTCAATTGCTTTTCCTCCTATAAAATCTGATTTCTCGAATAAAGCTTCTAGCTTAGGCGAGACGTCTTTTTTTATTATATCCCATTGTTTAGCTAAATTATTAAACATAATCTTCATATATCAGAACCTTTTTTTGTATCTTTAAAATATTTTATCGTACTAGATAATATGGAAAAGTAATTTACTTTTATTAAATTGATACACTTAATATCGTAAAAATATTAAAAATTTATTAAAACATGAAGAAAATTATCGTAACTGGTAGCGGAGGTCCAGCAGGAATAAATTTTATTAGGTCTTTAAGGAGTGCCAAAGAAAAATTCCATATAATTGGTACTGATATCAATAAAATGCATTTAGAATGGCCAGATGTTGATGAAAGATATATTGTTCCAAAATTCGCTGATAAAAATTATTTATCTAAAATAAATGAATTAATTAAAATAACAAGTTCAAATTTCATCCATCCTCAACCCGATGGTGAGGTCCTTATTTTCTCAGAGAATAGGGAAAAGATTAAAACTAAGACTTTTCTTCCGAATAAAAAAACTATAAGAATATGTCAAAATAAATACGATTCCGCAAAGATCTGGAATAATAATGATATCCCTGTCGCTGACGCAATTGAAATTAACAATGAGAAAGACATAAAAGAAGCAGAAAAGAGATTTGGTTATCCTTATTGGATGAGGGCTACAAGAGGTTTTAGCAGTAGGGGAAGTACGCTAGTTGAGAATATTAAAACCGCAATACATTGGTTAGGTTATTGGCGTTCGAGAGGGATTGATTGGGAATTTATTGCTCAAGAATACTTACCTGGGGCAAATATTGCCTTTCAAAGTATATGGAGAGATGGGGAATTAGTAACATCACAGGCTAGAGAGAGGCTTGAATACTTATATCCTTATCTAGCACCATCCGGAACTACTAACACGCCTGTTGTTGCCGTTACCATACATCGAGATGATGTCAATGATATTGCTTCACGATGTGTTAAGGTAATTGATGAAAAAGCTACTGGAATCTTTTGCGTTGATTTAAAAGAGAATAAAGATGGAATTCCATGCCCAACCGAAATAAATGCAGGTAGGTTTTTTACTACTAGTTTTTTTTTTACTAAGGCTGGTGTAAATATGCCTTACTACTATATTAAACTTGCTTTTGATGAAGAAATCCCAACATTACCCAAATATAATGCAATACCTAAAAACTTATATTGGATAAGGCATATAGATGCACCCGCTATTTTAAAAAAAGGTGGAGAATGGAGAAGTATAAAAATATAATTCTTTATCTAGATTTTATATCTAGACTCCCATAATTCTTTATTTTCTAAATACCATTTAATTTCCTTTTTGATGCCATCTTTTAATGAAATTTTTGGCTCCCAATTTAATTCTTTTTTGGCTTTAGCATTTGACAAATGCATACACTTTAACTCAGCAGGTATTCTTTTTCTTCCTTCTACTAATTTAGAGAGTTCTCCAGCTTTAACATCTTCATATATTGGTTCTAAATCTGCATCAGATAGCTTACAAATTAAATTGGCTAACTCATTTATTTTTGTTCCAATACCAGAAGAAACGTTATATACTTGTCCATCTGAGTTATTATTTAAAATAACTTTTCTATGAAAATCTACTAAATCACTTACATATAGGAAGTCTCTTATTTGATTACCATCTCCAAAGATAACTGGTGGTTTTCCATTACATACTCTTTTAATAAAGATTGGAATTACTCTACCAAACCATTCTCTTGGACCAAATATTATACAATATCTCAAATTTACTATAGGCAATTTATAAAACTCCGAAAAAAAACTACAATAAGCTTCTGTAGACAATTTACTAGCACCATAGGGCCAATGTGGCTTTTTTGGATGTTCTTCTGTTTGAGGAACATCAATTGCTTGCCCATAAACACATGCAGAAGAAGCATTGATTATTTTTTTTACATTATATTTAATACATAAATTAAGAATATTGATCGTTCCAATTAAATTAGTGTTTAAATCATACATGATATCTTCCAAGCATTTGAAAATTTCTAACTGAGCTGCTTGATGAGAGACAATATCGAACTTACTTTTAAAGACTTTTTCTAAGCCTTTTACATTCAGTATATCATCTTCAACTATTTGAATTTTATTTTTTACTTGTTCAAGGTATTTTTCATTTCCAGAAGAAAAATTGTCATATACAGTTACTTCAGCCCCTTGAGATACTAGATCATCAACGATATGTGAACCTATAAATCCAGCTCCTCCAGTTATTAATATTTTTTTCCCTGAAATTTCCATTTTAATGTTTTCACTTATTTATTTTATTTAATTTATATAATATTCTTTTACTCTATTTACGTAAACCAAGACCAAGCAAAAAAAGCGGTCTAAAAATACTCCACCAATCCGTGAATGGTCTCATTTTGGTATAACTTAATGTTTTTGTAGGATATATCTTTGTAACAGGAACTTCCTTTGTCTTATAACCGCATTTTATAACTTTATAGTATAAATATGGTTCGAGTTCATACCTTTCAAGCCATTTTTGCCACAGATTAATATTCTTATCTCTAAAAAGAGATACTTTTATTGCTCGAAATCCATTAGTGCTTTCTGTAACCCACCGTCTAGTAATTATTGAAAATAATAGGGGATGAATTTTCGTACCAATTAATCTATAAAAAGGCATCCTTCCATACTGTCCCCCTTTTAAAAATCTTGAACCTTGTACAAAATCATAACCTTCTCTTGTAATAGGTTCTAATAATTTTACAATCTCATCTGGATTATCTTTATTATTACCAGCAATAAATACAATAATATCGTATTTATGTTCAAGAGCATATTTAACGGCAATTTTGATTGCAGATCCAACACCATAGTTCTTATCTCGTGAAATAACTGTTGCTCCCAATTTCTTGGCAACTTCAGGGGATCCATCCGTAGAGCCGTCATCTACTATAAGAAATTCATCCACTACTGTATAATCCATTCTTAAAATGACTTTATCGATCTTACGTAGTTCATCGAGAATTGCAGTCATACATAGTATTTTTTTTCCATCGAACAAAATCATTACTCTCTTATAATAGAATTAATTATCTATGGTTTAATGATTAAATTATCTAGGGTTCTCTAAATTATTTTCTGATAAATCTTTTTAACAAGACTAATTCTTTTGCTAAAATCGATATATTAAAAAAAAATGATGTATCTTAAATTTCTTTCTAATAAATTTGATGGGTAATAATGAAAAAAGTCTTTATGAATAAAAATCATTTTTGGCATACTGCCAATATTTCTAAACTAATTTCTTGATATTCGTTACCCAATTCATAAAAAGCATTAATAAGGTCCTCTGAAAACCATTTTTCAATTTGGGAATTTGCCAGTGGTTTTAAGAAATAGCCTTCAAATTTTAAAATCTTTAAATCTGCTTTAATTATCTGCTTTTTCAATATATTCCATGTATATACCCTCTTATGCCCCAGTTTCTTATCTTGTTCATTTAATTCATCAACTCTTCTTAATATATTCATTTTAACACCTACTTGTCTATGCAGCGAATTAGCATTGGGAACTAAAATTAATATTACTCCATCTTTTTTAACAAACTTTTTTAATTTTCTTAAAATTTCTACTGGATTATCTAGATGTTCCAAAACATGACTCATAAGAACGACATCATATTTATCTTCGGAATCAAAATTCTCTACTAAGGTATGTATTATTTTTAATTGCCCAGATTTATAATGTTCTGGAAATCTTTTCTTTATTTTTTCAATAAAAGGTTGGCCTCCTTCTAATCCAATAACTACTTCAAAATGTCTAAAAAGATATTGAGTCATATCACCGTTTGCAAAGCCAATTTCGAGGATACTTTTACCTTTAAGATACGGTTTTATTGCTTGATATCTAAATGAAATTAATTTTTGATAGAGCTTGGGCCATTCCTTTGTAAATCCACTAGGAGAATCATACCATTCTGCAATATCGTCAATATTCTTTTTTCTTTCTTTCATATCAACTTGGAAATCCTTATAGTTTAGCTTCTCAGCAATTGAATTTTTAAATTTTATATTTTCAGCAATTTTTTCTATTCAATATTATACATTTAAAATTTTAATAGTTTCAATGGTTAATTTCTTTTGTTTTAACATATCCTCTTTTGTAATAGAAAAGAATGAATTTATGGCATTTTTCAAGGGCTCTTCATAAGAGCTACAGGGATAACTTAAATTACCGGAATAAATTGGAAAACTTAAATTCCTGGAATCTTCATACTGCAAAGTTCGTTTAAAATCATCCCAAACTATTAAATAATTTTCGAATTCAAAAACACATTCTCTAACTTTTTTCCTATAATACCAACTTACATTTATGGTTGCAGAAAAATCATTGTATTCTATTAATCCTAGAGAGCTATCTTCCTGTCTTGAATTTTTGTTTCTTTTATAATCGATCCATCGTATTTTTAAAGGCTTTTTTGAAAAAAGATATTGTATTATTGAAATATCATGAGATGCTAAATCCCATCTAGCATTTACGTCAAACCTCTCAGGTCCTAAATTTAATCGATTCATAGAAATACTTCGGATCTTGCCTAATTTCCCTTCGACATAGTCTTGTTTCATCATTTCAATTTGATTATTAAAGGTAAAAATCCAGTCAGTAAACAGAACGATATTATTATTTAGAGCAATATTATACAATTCTTCTGCTTTTTCAGGAGACAGTGTTAACGGTTTTTCACAAAAAACATTAATATCTTTTTCTAGAAAATATTTACTTATTTCATAATGAGTAATAGTGGGAGTGGTGATAAAAACTGATTCACATTCTACCTTCTTATAATCAGACATTAATGCATAATTTTTTTGGATTTCTGATGGTGGGGGATTAGTATCACACAAAACTATATCATTTAGTCCTAAACGTTCTATGTTTTTTAAAATAATTTTGCCCCAGTATCCCAATCCAATTATTCCAATCTTCTTCATAGTATTTTATAAAATAATCTCAATACTTCATTAAATTAAAATCAGTTGAAAAATTAAATAATCAATATTTTTTGAATATTACTACTTTTAAGATTATCTCAAATTATACTTGTTGTTTTTAGGAAACATAAAATAGTTTTCAGAACTTAATTTATTAAGATTTTTTTATATATTACATTAAAGTATAATATATAATTTTCAAATGGAAAAAGTAGAGCTACTTGCTCCTGCAAGAAATTTTAAAGCCATAAAAGCCGCTTCAAAATTCGCAGATTCAGTTTATTTTGGGATTGAAAAATTTAATATGCGAATGAGATCAGAAAATATTGTTTTAGATGATCTACAGAAAGTAGTAGATTTTTGCCATAAAAATGATTTAAA
>JBHLOJ010000173.1:0-4769 GCA_048940605.1 Promethearchaeota archaeon | reverse complement strand
GAGGTTAATTTTAAATCCTTCTCATTTATTTTACCAGATTTAAGAGATTTATTTATATTTTTCCACTTTTCAAATAATTCTGTAACACGACTCACGAGTTGCTTGCGATCAACATTTAAAATACCTTTAATGTCTTCGAGGATTCTTTTATGTTTTTGCCTTAATTTGTCTGTAGCTTCTCCAGCCACAAAAGTAAGCCTTACAATTCCATCTTGAATTTTTTGTGATTTAGTTATATGAATATAACCTGTTTCTGAGGTATTATTTAAATGGGTCCCTCCACACGCTTCAACATCAACACCTGGTATCTCAACGATTCTTAAGTTTTTACCAGGTACAGCTCCTCCTTGATATATACTCATACCATAATTCTTTTCTGCTTCTGAGCGTGGAATGAAATCAAGGTTTAGATCTATACTATTTTCTACAATTTCATTTGCCCTTTTTTCAATTTTCATAAGTATATCTCTTGGAATTTGTTCATAATGAGTAATATCAAGATGAGAACTTTTCATTGTTTTTTTCGCACCAGCTTGATTAATATGGCTGCCCAAAATATCTCGAGCTGCTGCGTTTACAATATGGGTAGCAGTATGATGTTGAGAAAGTTGTTTCCGCCATTCCTTGTCCACTTCAATTTTTACTATATCTCCCTCCTTAAAATTGGGTTTATCGTCTAAAACATGAATAGTATAGTTGCCCTGTTTAAAAACATCTGAGAATTTTTGATTATTAACAACCCCAATATCATGTAGTTGTCCCCCAGATGTAGGATATGCGACAGTTTTATCCACAATCACCATTCTATCAATTATTTTTAAAACTTTAGCATTATTAGAAGTCTCTGTATAATCATAATAATATAGAGATTTTGTTTCAGGAATTCCTTCCAGATCTAAAATCATTGCTCTTTCCGTAGCATGAACTTGTTCTACTTTTTCATGTCTTTCAACTACTAGGGCGTAAAAATCATCAGGAATTTTAATTTTTATATTAAATTTCTTTGCAGCTTCTTTCACCATATTTGGACTTATTCCATTGGAATCATATAGTTCAATTAAAACATCAGTTGAAATATCCCCCTTTTTGATAATCTTTTCTAAAATTTTTCCAGCTTTTTTCTTAGTAGCATAAAATTTTTTTTTCTCAACATCTAGTATTTCTCTAATCTCATCTAGATGTTCTGATACTTCAGGAAAAATATCCTTCAATTCTTCGGCATGCCACATGCAAACGTCTGCCATGTCAAGATCCCATTTAAATTGGTCAATAAAACTAAAAGCACGCCTAAAAATCACTCTAAGATTGTACCCTCCTCCAACATTTGAGGGCAGTTTCCCGTCATTTATTGCAAATAATAAGCTTCGAGCATGATCAGCTATAGAATAAAGAGCTGTCATCGGCAATATTTTTCTTTTCAAGTCCTTTGCCGTAATTTTCAACTCTTTCGCAACTCTCTCCCAAGCTTCATCCATATCTTCTACTTCATCATTATTTAGAAAAGCCGAATATTGGGAGAAATTCTTATATAAATCTAATTCTAATTCTATTTTTGTACATTTTCGTAATTTTGAAAGAACAAAAGGAAAGATAGCTTCATAAATATTTGGAGTTCCTTGAGAAAACCATGCAACACGTTCCTGTCCCATACCCATATCTAATACCTTTAACTTTAACTCACGAGGGCCTTCTGGAGTTTGTTCGAACATTGTATACACTTGGTTAAATAATTCTACCCCTCTACTGAAAAATTCAAGACTGCAGCCAAATGAGCCACCTCCCGTCCAAGAGTCTTCATGAATAGTTATTTCTTCTTTGGCTAAACCTACACCTTCATGGATAAAATCATGAATATCCATAAAAAGCTCTCCTTGATTCCATTCTTCAGGAGGTACAAATTGGTGTTGACCTATCATTACAAAACCTGTATTATGTGCCCCTGTAATCCCAACGTTTTCAATATCATTAAATCTTAAACAAAATTGAGGAATAATAAGCTTTTTAGCAGGAGGTTCTACTTCGCCAGTTATAACATAAGGTTGGAACGCTGAAATTGATGCGATTGTAAATTCAGAAGTTGGATTCCACCGAGCTACACATGGATACCTTTTAATCGGAACATAACCTCTAGGTTCTAAAATCTCAACGATCTTTTCCCAAACGCCAATGAAAGACAGTTTTACTTTAGATGGGTTGTCAATAACTACTTGAAATCCTCCTGAGCAAACAGGATCTCCGCAAACTTTTCTTTCTTGAAGTGTTGTCCAAAAATAGGTACCACAAGATTCACAATTCTTCCTCATATATCCTAATTCTCTTAATTCTTTAGTGGGGAAGTAAGAATCGGGATCCTTTGAAGCAATTTTTTTGAAAACCTGTTTTAATTCTTTATCAGTTTTTGCTTTCTTAAGTTCCTCTTGTTCATTAGTAGAAATCATATTTATCAGATGATTTATTGCATGAATTTTTTGTTATATTAAGTAAATGAATACATTGTTTCCTAAAACATTTTCTCTTAAGAGAGTATTATATGCTTTTTTTTTAATTTTTCTAAAAAAGTAAAAACTTAAATAATTAATAGTCAAATAATACTTACTTAAAAACTTAAATCGTAATCCAGTAAAGAGGTGAATCTTACAAATGGTACATGTAATGGTAAAAGTCAAATATCCTCCACATATTCTTGAGGAATTTTTAAAGTTTTATCTTTCAGGTAAAGCTCCTAAGTATCCTGATTATGTAAAAAGAATAAATCAATGGGTAATATCAGGGTATGAATATAAAACCATTAATATTTATGAACTTCCTGAAGAAAAGCTTTATGAAGGTATCAAGGGTATAGCTAAACGTTTTTCGGCATATGCCGCTTTCAAAGGTTATAAATATAAAATAATACCATTGATAGAAGGATCAGAAGCTTTAGATATGATGAAATAATTAAATATGGGAGGAATTGAATTCAGTTCCTCTTTATTTTAAATATTTAGAAAAGAGCTTAAAAATTTAATTTTTAAAAGATTTTTTTTAAATTTACAACTCTAAAACCTGAAGTCTGGAATATCCTTCCTTAATAAAGTTATAATCTAGTAGTTCAATTTTCTGAGGGATTATTTTTAGTATTAACTTTCTTTTTCCTCTAACTATTCTTTGTGCTTTTTCAAATTCTTTATCTCCCTCTTTTAAAAAGATTAATTTATCTCTTCCAGAAGCCGTAATTTGCATACCTTGAATTTTTCCTTCGGATAACGGTGTATAAATACCAATGCTTATATTAGGATTCTCTTCCATATTTTTAATCTTTCTCCCAGGAGTAGGACCAATATAAATATTAAAACTATCTTGTTCTGTGTAGAAATCCATGGGAGTTGCACGAGGGATATTATTACTACATGTACATAAAACTAATACTTTTCTTTTATTCAGATACTCCCGTATTTCTCTTTTTAACTCCTCTTCAGGCATTTTTTGATTGGTCATTTCAAATATCACTTAAAATTATCGTTAATTATACTTGTAAAATGAGTAGTTAAAGATAAATTTTGAACAAGTAGTAAAAATATCACACTTTTATTTAGAATCCAACTGCACTAATAGGTGATGTATCATTATCCGAATCCATAGCTGCTTGTACATAAGGAGATACAGGTCCATTTGCCAGAACCATAATTTTTACCTTGGATCCCATATCTGGTTTATTTTGAACTCCGAATTTTAATTGAGCTTCCTCAGGAATTTCACTTGTAATGGTAGAAATAACACTATCTACCTTTGATAAGGGCAGAGTATGATCGCCCGTAACAGATACTATACACCGATCAACTTTTCTAGGATCAGGTTGTAAGAGAGGATTATTTATGGCTAATTTAGATTTCTCAATTAAATCTGATTCATCTCCCATTGACTCTGCAATACCTATTAAACCTGTTGGATAATCACCTTTTTTTACAAAAATTCTTTTCACATCTGCATAGTCTATATTAACTAGTCCACAGTTATTAATCAAGTTAACCACTTCTCCAATATTCCTGATTAAGACTTCATCCATTATTTTAAATCCTGTTATCATTGGAATCTTTCCAACAATACTCAAAAGATTATCGTTTGGGACAGTAATAAGAAAATCAGAATAATCTGCTAGATTTTTAAGTCCTAATTTGGCTCTAACACTTCTTTGAACCCCTTCTGATTTGAATGGAAGTGAACAAAAAGTAACCACGATAGCTTCATTTTTTTTTGCCTCCTCAGCAATAACAGGCGCAGCTCCAGTTCCAGTTCCCCCACCTAAGCCACAAGTTAAAAAGACAATATCAGCATTAAGTACTTTATTCAGTCTATCTCGATCTTCTTCGGCAGCCGCGGTTCCAATCGAAGGATCGTTCCCTGAACCCATACCTTGACATCGTTCCTTCCCAATTAGAACTTTCTGACTTGCATTGGAATAATACAAGTCATGTGCATCAGTATTTATACAAATTGTCTCAGCATTATTTATACCCATATCCTCCAAACGTGAAACAGTATTATTTCCTGCCCCTCCTACTCCTATGACCTGCGTTTTTACTTTTAAAACTTTCAATAGGTCCGCTAAATACTTGTCATCGTCACAGTTTGGGTTTGTATTAGGATTTTGATTATGGCGAGCGATTTCATTAAACCGTTCTCTTACTGATGATCGAGATTTTGCCATTTCGAAGATATCATCAACACTCATAAAATTCATCTAATGAAATGAGGTTTTTATAATACGAGAAAAATATCGGAATAATATA
>JBHLOJ010000062.1:3931-20489 GCA_048940605.1 Promethearchaeota archaeon | reverse complement strand
ATAAATAGGAAATTTTATAAATCAGTATCAGTTTTCTCTAGATAAGATGATACTAGAGGAAGTTCTTCCACATCCGTCGCGTGATGAATTATATATTAATCAAATAGTGACACCTCACAATGAGGTTAAAGAAAGCGACAAAATTATAATTAACCGGATTCTTTTAAAGGAAATCGCAAGAAAGGGTATTGAGATAGCTAATTAGATTATAGTTCTTCTATTTAGAGTAAATTAAAAAAAAATTTAATTTATTTATTGATTTTTACACATAATAAAGGGATTACGTAACTTATTATGAAAGCTATGAGTGCATATCTAAAGTATCTATAAAAAACGCTGTCAATTTCCAATATGTACTCAAGAGGAACAAAAATAGCTAATGCAATTACTAAACCTACTAATACATTAAGAATTTTTGTTTTGTTAGTTAATGATGAGGGATTATACTTTACATATTGCTGTTCCAGAATATACCCTACCCCAAATCCCAGGAGTACGCCTCCAATCAGACCGAAAGCACCTTCATCAGCATAAGGAGGAGGTTTTGGCGTCGATGCTAGTCCTAAACCCGCTTTTGGGAATAACGAAGTTCCAACCAGAAATAATCCTACAGAAATGCATATAGCCAATATGATCTTGGCAGCAATATTGAGTTTATTAAATTGTTCTGAAAGAATTGGCTCCAAATAGATAAATAATAACAATACTCCGATGCCTATTAAAAGACCACCAATAATATCTTGTAGATCATGTACACCTATTATAATTCTTGATATTGCTACAAGAAATATTACAGATGATAGTATAATTGGAATTATTGGAATTTCTTTATACTTAAATTTATCCTTAAATTCATAACCTAAATAACCCCAATATGCCACTGCATTCTGTGAATGTGCAGAAGGAAATCCATAACTAGTTTCTATTAAATTATAATCTTCTGATGGGTCATTATTAGTAATAGGTCTTTCATCTTGAAATATTTCCTTAACCCATTCATTCACATAATAAGAAACTAATATACTTAATAGCAAGTTTTTAGCAAGAATTTTGTTGTAGCCAAGAAAAATAACAACGATGATCACCAAGAAGACTATTGGTTCACCTAGGTAGGTTATGGCTTTAAATATTGCTCGAACAGAGCCTGATTCGCTATAAAATTCCTCATTTAAACCATTATAGCATAATAATATCCCTACAACTAATATAACTAAAGAAACAATCCCAATTACCATTAATCCGCGATCTGTTAAATATTCCCTTTTTACAGCCATTTTATATCCTAAATTAAAATTGATTGAAAAGATTATTCGTTAAATCAACTAATAAATCTTTTTGTTTCAAAAAAGTGAAGTTTTTTTCTTTATAAAACTAATTATTGAATCAATTGATTTAATCAATTTGAATATTTATGCGCTTCTCATCAATTTTTTTCAATTTTACTTCAAGAATTCCATTGGTATAACGAGCCTTTGCAACATCTGACTTTATAGCTGAAGGCAATTTAATTTTTTTATAGTAAGATCTTTTAGCGTTTTCTTTAGTAGAAATTATTAAAGTGTCATTTGTTGCTTCAAGTTCAATATCATCGCGTTCCACTCCCGGCATCTCTGCTATCACCACAATTTGTTCTGGTTCTTCACTGATTTCTGTTAATGGCTCTCTTTTTGATTGTACGACTGGTTCTCCTGAACTTGATTTTGGTTTAATATTACCAAATGAATCTATTGTAGGTTTGCCATCTGGACCTATACTAACATTAAAACCATACATAATTGGGGAGTTTAAACCAAATTTAGATTTGTTCTTTGTGAATTCCTTCATGAGATCTTCTGGTGATAGATTTTGAAATTCAGGTGGTAAATTCTTAGATATTTTTTCTAAAAGATCTTTAAAGAGTTGTCTAAATTGCTTTGAACTAAAAAGCTTATTGGGATCAATGATAAATTTGTTAGGATCTGAAAAGAATTTACTCGATTTCGTGAAGTATTTAAAAAAATTAAAAGGATCAACTCCCTCATCTTCATCTTTCTCGTCTTCATCTTCTATCTCTTCATCTTCCTCATCATCATATTTATCTTTTTTAGACATTAGGAATCATCTCAAAAATTACTTTTTTTCTGCGAATGAAAAATATAAATACATGGATATAAATTTCACCTTAAATTTTTATGTGTCTAATTAGATATAAATACATAATAGCTTAAAAATTAGGAAAAATTTTTTTGATCTATATTTGGAATTATTTTTCCGTATATCGTATACGTTAATAGCATTTTTCCAATAAAATTATAGGAATTGGAAAGTAAAAATTTTTTATTAAAAGTAATGGAATGAGAACTTATGTATAGTGAGCTAAGTGATGATGACAGACATATGTATCTGGATGTCTTGCGCGAAGCACCAATGTTACCTTTCTCATCATTCGTCAGTAGAGGGGATATTGCAGATAAGATTGACGTAGCTCGACCTAGAGCCTATATAGATCGAGAAGTTTATAGGCTTGTGCAACAAACTGCTAGGGATAGAAGCAGTCGATTGATTCCTGTATTAGGGAGTGCAGGTTCAGGTAAAACTCATGCATACCACTCATTTAAAGATAAGGAAAGAGAAAACAAGAAGAAATTAGAACAATCCCAAGAAGCGCAAGAAATTGAAGTTGGCGTTTTACCTGTAGATTGGACAATCGTTTATGTTCCTAGTCCCCCCGCAAGTATTCGTGTATTACTTCATGTATATACTTGTATTATTGAGGAACTCGGGGCAGGACTATTAGATATTGTTTCTGAGAAATTGCTTAAAAAGTGGGGTGGCGAAAAAAAAGGAATATTTCAAAAACCTAAAATCGATGAAGTAATTCAAGTTGGTATAAGGGAATTTCCTGGAGTTTTTGCAGATTGCGTTAAAGCATTAGTGACTTATCAATTAGATAAAAACAAAAAAGCCTTAGCAGAAAGATGGCTTCTTGGAGAAGATTTAGAGGATGAAGAATTAAATGAATTGGGAATAAATTCTGTTGTTGAGGATGATGATGTATGTTTAGCCCTTATTAAAATCATAACAGAGAATTTAGATAAAGTTCTAATTCTATATTTTGATGAATTAGAATCACCCTATCGTATGTTAGGTGAAGCTGCTGAAAGAAAATTTTTGGAAATTTTAAAGAGATTGTATAATGAAGTAAAAGGATTAGTCATTACAATAGCGGTTCTAAAAGAAATATGGCCAAGAATTATTGAAATAGCAGATGCTCCATTACGGTCGAGAATGGAGCCTGAACAAGAATTAAAACCTTTCAGTTTAAATGATCTTAAAATATTTTTCTCTAAATCTATGGAGAGTTTTTGGGAAGATAACAATTTAAATCCCCCATTATATCCGTTGTTTCCATTGAATGAAAAATTAATAGAACTGATTTATGAAAAAACTCAAGGAAACCCCAGGAATTCTATTAAACTCTGTAGAAGATTTATTGATAAAGTAGTAATGGAAGAAATGACTGTAGAAGAACTTCTAGAAGTTGGAGCTGACATTGTTGCTACCGCAAAACCTCCTTCAGAGATTGAAGAAGAAGCAATAGATTTTTCTAAACCTAGGGAACTTATTAAAAAGACTATTGAAGATATATTAGCCGAAGAAGAATATTCAATTGATGTAAATCCTCAATCTGTCGCTGGTGCTACTTTAAAGTGTATAAATATGGTTGGTGATGATAAAGGGAAGAAACACAAAACTCAGATGGAATTTAAATTCAAGATGGGTAAAAGAGCACAAACTTTGGCGGCTTTAGTCGAAGCAGAAGGTAGAAAATGGGGTTTAGAAATTCCCTCTATAAAAACTTTTGATAGGAGTGCTGGAGTCGCAGGATATTATGCTGCAAAACGCTTAAAAGATGCAATTACAGAAAAAGTAATAGACTATGGAATTTTAATAGTCCCAACAGGTACTGGTGGTGCAAAATATGAAATGATCCTAAAAGATAATCCGGATATTCATAAAGTTGAGTTAGATAACGATCTTGGAGAAGAACTTATTAAAAATGCCTTAAAATATCCAACAGAAAAAGGATGGGAAATAGCAAAAATTATTTTTAAAGATATTGGTGAATATACACCACCTATAACAGAAGAACCTACACTAGACGAAGAGTAATCAGAATAAATTAAATTTTTGTTAAATTTTCTTTTATCTTATTTTTTAATCCTTCTAATTCTTTTGCTAATCGAGAACTTCTTTGTATATTGGTTTTTAATTTCGATAATTCACTAATTATTTCATTTTCTTCAAAATTATTTGAAATTTCTATTAACCTATCTATTGGGTCTAGTAGCAACTCATCAAGCTGTAATTTATTATTCTCAAATTCACTGGTGATTTTAAATATTTCCTTCTGAAGATTCTCACGTTCTTTTAGTAAATCAGGAAACATACCAACTTGGTCACCTTTATTTTCTAAAAATGATGCAATTTTCTCCTCTTGTACTAATTTTGCCAATTCTGAAGCTTTGAGAAAACTTTTCTTCGCTTTTCTATATTCTTTTGAGGTTAACAATTGTTCAGCAAATTTAACTTCTTCTGCAAGCTTTTGAGGAATTTCTTCACCAATATCAATCAATTCTCTAGCCTCTTGAAGGAAACCATCATCAAGCATTTTCTTTGTTCTCTCATTTAGAATTTCCTTTATAATGGTAGGTTCTTGTAATTTTTGAACCAAGCTTAGTATTGAATTTAGACCTTCTCTTAAGATCTCAGTCATCTTTTTCTTATCGGTCGAATAATCTTGAATAACTCTTTGTTCAATATTATCAAAGAGACTTTTAATCGAGAGTAAATCCTCTTCTTCTTGTAATATAAATCCTAAATATAGATTATCCTTATCAATAGACTCTGTATTAATTTTATTCGAATAATAGCGATTGTTTTCATCACGAATAGTTACATCTGAATATCCTTTTTTTATATGTTTATCGGAAAACTCTTTTAATATATTAGTTGGTATTTTATCATCTTGTTTTAGGTAGTATTCTGCTAATATATTTGGTCCAAAGGACTTATCAATTTCGTAAAAAATAATAGCTTTAGGCATGTTCAAAAAAGTCTGATTTTAAAGTTAATAATTTAGAGTTAATAATAGATTTTAAATCTTTATTGGTTCTTTTAAGATTTAAAAAAATTCAAAAGAAACAAACTTTAAGTGGTTAGAAATGGCAATAATTGAGGATACATATTGTGAAGCTTTTAAAGGATTATGTATTCAATTGATGGTTACAGCCCAAGATGCAGAATTTTTAACAAGAGCTGCAAATGCGTTTACAGCGCTTCCTTCAACAGTATTTGGAGATGCTGAAGGTGGAATTGTAAGGTGGCTTAGTGAAAGCGAAACTATTGATGGTAGATTAGGTGCTATCGTTCAATTATGGGTAACAGGTACAGGGAAAAAAGCTACTGCAAAATTATACGATCAATTAGGAAGAAGAATAAGACAAGGTATCCTAGTTGTGCCTACTACAGCTGTTTTCGATTATTATCAAAAATCAGTTCAAAATAAATTTAATATGATGAATAATGTAGGGCACTGTGGAGATGGATATGAGTGGAAAATAGAGAATTACAATCGAAACCTAATTTCAGTTCCTATTATGATGGGTTATGATTTCTTGATAGAAGAAGAATTATCCTATGCTCCCGGAGTTATGGGTGGTAATTTATGGTTATATTGCGATTCTGTTCAGTCAGGTATAACGGTTGGAAGAGAAGCCGTAAAAATTATTGCTGATATTGATAATGTCTGCACAACATTCGATGTATGTTCAGCTGGTTCAAAACCTGAAACTAACTATCCCGAAATTGGTCCATCAACAAATCATCCCTATTGTCCAACTTTAAAATCTAAACTCTCTCCGCAAGAATTCAACGTTCCAGAAGGAGTAAAATCAATACCTGAAATTGTTTTCAATGCTTTATCTATTGAAATTATTGAGGAAACAATGTTAAAAGTAATTGAGGGAATTTTTGATTTAAACGGACTTATTAAAATTTCAACAGGTAATTATGGAGGAAAATTGGGTAATTATAAAATATTTTTACGAGAATTAGGCTTAAAAGAGACCTATTTTTCTTAAATCCAGAATTTTATGAACTTTCGAGTTTATCTGGGCTTTGAAATTGGTTTTCGGTATAGATTTTCCCATAATTTTTTTTAAAAATCTCACTAATTTTTTCTAAGGGTACATCGGTATAAATTCCCCAATCTTGAGCATACTCCACGAAGAGATTTCCTTCTTTATCATGAGGGGCTAATAAAGCATCGTTTTCCCCATCAAAATCTACAATTGGAACGTAGCCTGCCTTAATTGCTGTATCTTTGTCAAATACAGGTGTTAGTTTTCTCCATTTTCCCTCTAAATATAACTCACTATATCCGTGACAATGGAACACCTTGGTTTTCATTAGTTCTTCGATCCAATTAGGAATTTTATGATTTATGATATCAACCATATGGATCCTTGCGGGAATACCAACTGCTCGAGCAAAAGTAGATAATAATACGGCTTTTGACATACAAAAACCATTACTTCTTCGTAAAGTGACAGAAGCTTTAAGATTTGCCCTATTACGTGGATCGTAGGTATACATATTATACTTTATCTGATCCCTAACCCAATAAAAAAGCGCAATCGCTTTTTCTTTATCAGTTTTTAATCCTTTAACAATTTCTAAGGCTTTTTCATTTACTCGAGTTTTGTCAAAATCTAGAAATTCAGTTGGTCGTAAATAATCTTCCATATTCATATTATGAGAAAAGATAGATCTTATTAGAAGATTTGGTTTATAGTGTTAGTTTGGTGCTAAAATGATAAAATTAATTCAGACCAATGGGAAAGTTTATGAATTTACAGTAGAATAATTTAAAAATAATTACTTAAAAATAAATTTAAATAATCCAATTTTTACTTAAAATTCGAGATTATAAACTTTAAAACTGTGAAAGATCTTGGAAGCTGCATTAATTTTAAGCCGTTTTGATCCTTTATATGGACCTAAGATAGTGTTAAAAGCACCTCAATCATTAGAGAACGAAAATGTGAGTAAAATTCCCTCTTTAATGGAGCTTCCAACCAAGGGAGTATTTCTCCATATATTTGGAAATTTGAAAACAGCAAATCTATTCTTTAAAATTCTCAGCCCATTTGCTAGAGGAGGATATGAGAGCTTTTTGCTTTCACTAGTTACTGAATCGAGTACAAATTTAACTATAATGCTTGCTAATGAGCTCCTAGCTGGATGTGCTCAATATATCATAAAACTTAATGATGCGTATAAAGCTTTCGATCATGAGCCTAAAGATTTTAAAGCTGATCCGATTAAATTACAGGAAATTAAAAACTTCTTTTATTCTTATTTTGAATCGATTAAACCCGCTATTAAAACCTTGGTAATGGCTGAACAAAGATATCAGGTTCTATTCAAAGCTGCGAGAGATGCAATTTTCATAATGAATCGAGATACAGGGGTAATTGTTGATGTAAATTCTGAAGGAGAAAGATTGGCAGAGAAAACAAAAGATGAAATTATTGGTAGAGAAGCATTAAAAATTGAATTGTTTGATGCAGGTCTTGTGGATCCAAATATGATAAAACAGTTAATTGATCAACCACCTCCAATTATATCTAGAATTAAGAAATCTACAAACACTCAATTGTATTTAGAAGTTAGTGTAAATGAAATAAAACTGGCGGATCAATATTTTATCCAATATATGTTTCATGATATAACTGATATACATTTTGTTGAAGATAAACTTAAGGAACAAATTAAAAAGACTGAAATTTTAAATAAGATTATAAGTATCGCTAATCAAGCGAATAATCTATCTGAATTATTAACAAAAATACGAGATAGTTTTATTGAATTATTTGATCTTAAGGGATGTAGTATTTATTTGATAGAAAAATCTCAAAATATAGCGAGAGTTCATGTACATAAAGGTTTTCCTTCTTATTTTATTTTAAAGAATAGTGAAATAAATATTAATAAAGCTCCTTATGATATTGTATTTAGTAAAGGAGTAGCGCTTATTAATGACAATTTTCCAGATGTAAACAAAATATTTTTTGAAGGAATTGAAGTTCCTTCTAGTGTAATAATTCCCTTGTTTTCTAAGCTTGATATTATTGGCTCACTAAATATGGTTTTCAAGGATACTAGAGCTCTAATGCCTGAAGAGATAGAATTAATAGTTACGATTGGTTTGGAATTAGGAACTGCAATAGAAAGGATGTTAAATAAAGAAGAATTACGACAAAGTGAAATCCAGAATAACATTCTCTTTGAACATATTCCATTTTCTATTTTTAAGATCTCAAAGCAAGGGATATTATTAGACATTAAATTAGATAAAAAAATCGAACATTTTATAAAACAAACATTTACTTCAAAAAAGATTAGAGGAAATCATATAAACAAATTATTACCGCGTGATACTGCAAAAGAAGCTCAAAAAAAAATAGAACAAGCTCTTAATGAGAATGAATCTAAGGAAATGAAGTTTATTTTATCAATAGATAATAATCAAATTATCTTTCAATCAAATATAATACCACTTGGAGATAATGAAGTCTTAGTATTTTTACAAAATGTAACAAGGACTTGGTAAAACATACTATTAAAAAATTTGATGGTAAAGAAATTGAGTCTTATTAATTAACAAAGGTTTTTAACAAAGAATTTATTTTCTCGCTCTTCTTTTGAAAATCGATGGCGAGAGAGTCATCTCCTATTTCAAGACATAAGGTGCTTATTTTTTCAAAAAGTTCAGCAGCTTCACCAAAATCTCCTCCCTCTATAGCTTTTTCTGCTTCATTTATTAAATTATCTCTCTCATGTAATGGTTTTAATAGTGGTGATATTTCTTTTTCCATATCTAATATATCTGCTATTATGCGTATCATTTTTGGACGATTATTAGTTTCAATTGCGACAAATCCATATGTCTTATTTCCCATGAACTTTTCTATGTCCTCAACTTTCATCGCGTCCGGTAAATCTTGCTTATTAGCAATTACTGCAAATCCTGCATTGGGAACAGTCTTATTAACTAATTCAATGAAAAATCTGCTTTTATCGAGGTTTTCCAAGGTAGAATCAGTCATTAAAAGTACCGCATCACTCCCTATTATGAAATTTTCCCATAAAAATTCGAATTGGTCTTGTCCAGCGAAATCCCATAAGAAAAAGGATAATTTTCCTATCTTAATAGTTGCAATATCACCTGTTATTGTAGGAACGTGTTGCATAGGGATTTCCTCTGATTTTATCAAGCTAATGGTAGTAGTTTTCCCAACTCCAGAAAACCCAACAATTGAGATTTTAGGTTTAAGGTTACTGTAAATATGATCAACAATTGGATCTAAAACTTCATTTATTATTTTAAAATCTTCTTTATGAAGGCTATCACCATAATATTCTAAGAATTCTCTTTTAAATCTTATCAGTTGGGATTCAATCTCTTTAAAATCGTTAATTAATCCAGATACGAAAAGTATAATTAAACCAGGATTCTCATCAATAATATATGAGACCTTATACTTAAAAAACTCATAAAATCCTGTCTCTAACTCGGAGTGATCAGTGTTTTTAACTATTTGCCATACATTAGTTAAAAGGGATCTATCTAATCCTTTAGCATAATTCCTTTGATAAATTAATTTATCATTTAAAATTATAAATATTTGCCTTAACATGTTAAGAATCTTATTATTCTATTATTTACGTATAAATATAGTAATTTAAATTATTCTTTAATTCTACTAATTTCTTTTTAATATCCTTATTGGCTTAATAATAGCCACATTATTTCTTATTGAAACCTACTAATTGGTAAGAGACTTTAGCAAAGTATTTATTTTTTCACTCTTGTTTTGAAAATCGATAGCGAGAGAGTCATCTCCTAATTCAAGACATAAATTGCTTATTTTTTCAAAAATTACTACAGCTTTTCCAAATTCTCCATTTTCTAAAGCTTTTTGTGCCTCATCCATCAAATTTTCTCTTTCAAGTAATGGTTTCAACAATGGTGATACTTTTGTATCCATATCTAATAAGTCTGCTATTATGCGTATCATTTTTGGGCGATTTTCAGTATCAATTGCTACGAATCCATATGTTTTATTTCCCATTAATCTCTCTATGTCTCCGGCTTTCATCGCATTAGGTAAATCTTGTTTATTAGCAATTACTGCAAATCGAGCATAAGGAACTGCCTTATTAACCAATTCAATAAAAAATCGACTTTTTTCAAGGTTTTCCAAGGTAGAATCAGTCATTAAAAGTACTGCATCACTCCCTCTTATGAACTTTTCCCATAAAAAATCAAATTGGTCTTGTCCAGCGAAATCCCATAAAAAGAAAGATAATTTTCCTATTTTAATGGTAGCAACCTCACCAGTTATTGTAGGAATGTGTTGCATAGGGATTTCCTCTGATTTAATTAATCTGGTAGTTGTGGTTTTTCCAACTCCAGAAAACCCAACAATTGAAATTTTAGGTTTAAGGTTTCTATGGATATTGTCAACAATAGGATCTAAAACTTCATTTACTATTTCGAAATCATCCTTATTGAGGCTATCCCCATAATATTCTAAGAACTCTTTTTTAAATTTTTTTAGCTGAGGTTCTATATCTTCAAATTCATCACCAAGTCCAGACACAAAAAGTAGCACGATATCAGAATCCTCATCAACAACATATGAAAGCTTATATTCGAAAAATTCATATATTCCTGTTTCTGGTCCAAATTTTGAAAGGGCGACTTTTTTAACCTTTTGATAAACGTTTGTAAAGAGGTCTGTATCTAATCCTTTCGCATAACTCCTCTGATATACCAATTTATCTTTTAGAATTATAAAAATTTGACGTAGCATATTAGGAATCTCATTTTTCTATTATATTCGTATAAAATTATAAATTTAAATCCTTCTTTAAATCATCTAATATCTTAATCATATCTTCTTTCTCTATAGTTTCAGAATATACTATGATATATTTAAAATCTGAATTGTGATTGTTTATGCTTTCTATTACCCTATTAAACAATTTGGGGCCCAAGCTTACTACGTTACATTTTGTCGAAGGTATTTCAAGAGTTTTGCTAATATTATACACTTCTTCATATAAATAATATAGGATATTAGCATCGAAATCATCAGATATTTCTTGAATTACAAGGTAATTATCTTTATTAGTGACAAAACAACTTGTTTTTGATGAATCTTTTAATCGATTCTTGATAGAATCTTTTAAAGTTGAGGTGTTTTCAGAAAAATTACTGATTGTGTTCGAAATCGCATTGTAAGTAGTATAGATTAAGTTTGGATGTAAACTAGTGAAGTAAATCGGAATTTCTTCTGGAAGTTCTAGCTGTTTGATTATCTGCCTTCTTATAAAGGAAAGGAGATTGCCAATTTTTTTCTTAATTATAAGATCAATTTTATGTAGAAATAATATAATCTTGGCATTGAAATCATGTTTTTTATTGATTTCATATATTTTTCTCACGTCATCAATTATATCTTGAGAATCTGATATCCATGTTGGATAGTCGAAAATATAAATGATTGCGCTTGTATCCCCAAATGTTAGTATCTGTTTTTGTTCATCCTCTAATATTATTGGCAAGGATTGACCAGGAGCGTCAATTAAACTGACTTTTGAGTTCATAAATTCATGAACAGAATACTTAATTCCAATAGTTGCTTCAAGAGGACTAAGAACTAATTCACTTGGATCCTCTCCTTCAAAAATAACTTTTTTAATGGTAGTTTTACCCATTTCTGGTTTACCAATAAATGTGATTTTTGTTGCCATACCAATACCTCAAAATTATCTGAGAATTTGTTTTAAGGATTATTTATAAGATCCTTCTTTATTAAGAGATAAAACTAATTATATTTAAAATTGGGTAATTCGGTAAATCTTTTTTGTTAAATGATTAGTTCAATTAACAAATGAGAAAAAATTATGAAATTTTATAATTTGGATGTTATTAAATCGATAATGTCCATTACTATAATTTTTCCTTTAATTTCTGGATCCATTTCATTATAGGCATCATTTAAGTTACCAATACAGAAAGGACAACTTGTTGTAAGTAGATTTGCACCTGCTTCGATTGCTTCTTTTAGTCTCTCCTTTGAAATATCAAGTGCTAATTCAGGAAATTGACTTTTCACACCACCTCCCGCTCCACAACACCATGCATGATTACGATTCCTTTTCATTTCTATTAATTCTACTCCCGGCATTTTCGCTATAACTTCTCGTGGTATTTCATATAAGCCCATGTGACGTCCTAGATGACAAGGATCATGGTAAGTTACCTTTAATTTCTCACCCTCTTCTAGTTTAAATGGAATCTGATTATTATTGAGAAGTTCAATTAATACTTCTGTAATATGTTTTACTTCAAATGGTAATTTTTCCCCCAATAGCTCTGGATAATCCTTTTTCAACGTTCTATAGCATCCAGCACATGCTGTAAATACAGTTTTAGCACCCATTTTCTCTATTAGTTCAATATTATGTCTTATTAGTTCTTCTACGTTTTTTCCAATTCGAATTCCAATTGAACCACAACACCATTCATCTTTAGTCATTGCAAATTCAATACCTGCAACCTGTAAGATTTTCATCATATTTTTTAATGTGTTCTCCTGCCTTAAAGGCATTGTGCAACCCCCAAAAAATACTAAATCACATTCTTCTTTAATGTTTGGAAATGCTGAGAGCCATTCAAATTTCTTCGAAACCTTTTCCCCATAGGGATTTTTCATTTCTTCATTATTCATCCATTCAATTAAGGAAGTATGTCTTTCAAGTGGTGCAAATCCTGCTTTAACTAGATCCTTTCTTAATGCATTCCATACATTACATTGATCAATCCATTTAGAGATATTTAATACTACGTTTTCATCTGATTGGTGACAAGTTTCTGTACAACTACCACATTCAGTACACTGATATATATATTCCGCTAATCTTTTACTTAAAGGGATAGAACCTTCTAAGATGCTTTTTAACACACTCATTCTTCCTCGTGAGAAATATATTTCAAAAGCTTTTTCTCCTAAGGCTTCCTTCACAGGACAAGTAAGATCTATACCTACCATAGGATTTATGGCAAATCCACATTCTCCACACCCCATGCAAGAAAATATTGCTTCCCATTCCTTTTTTAAATTTTCTAATTCAGTCATGAATTCCCTCACCTTTTAAATTAAATTTTCCTCTACTAAGGATAAAATTAGGATCAACAGTTTTCTTTATTGATTTCAATAGATTATAATATTCTACGGAATATGCTCCAATTTCGACCATAAGGCTCGACGGAAGAGTTCCAAACATATAATATTGTACACCATGTTTGAACATTCTTATTAAAAGTGATTTCCATAATTTAAGATTAAGCTCATCGATAATTTCATATTTTTTGCCATCATGATAACTACGAGATGTATTAAAACCTACTGTATATTCGACATTGTTACCATCAACTAAGGCTATAGGCCCGGATCCACTTGTAATAATGACATTTCCCGTGATCTCTGAGATTTGGTTCATGTCTTCTCTATTTTCAGTTTCCCACGCTTCTGTATCTTTAAATAAATCTGGTAGCATATTAATCGGAGTAAAACATTCTGCGGTAAATGGCTCACTAGCTGGAACTATTCCCCAAAGATTATGATACAAATGCCATGGATTCTCATATTGCCATTTAGCAAAATTGCCATCTGAGATTTCCGGACCTATTACTTCTGTCTTTTTACTCAAAAATATATTGTCTAATTGTTTAACTTTTTCAGCTAATTCTATTTCTGAATTGGCTTCTATTGTATAGAAAAGAATCCCTCGTTTCCTTTTTAAATGTTCCCACATCGGAAACAAACCCAATGGAGTTCCGGTTGCAACTATGACCTGAGGTATAAAGATAGTATCATAGACGTCTATTCCTTTTCGTCTAATATCAATCATAATTTGGGATGCTACTTCTACATCTTTACGTGATAATATATATGATTTATAGGCAGCAAAAGGAGGTCTCGGAAATACCTTTAGAGACACTTGAGTTTTAACACCATAAATTCCATTGTCACCACAAAAAAGCCCTGCTAAATCGGGACCATTCCCAAATCTATTGAAGGGAAATTTTGAAAATTTATTAGCTTGAGAACCAGTCTCTATTATGTCGCCTGTTGGTAAAACCACTTCTAATGATACCAACTGATTTGTACAAGCACCATATTTAGCACATCCCCCAGCTCCAACAGAATGATGAGAGATCCCCCCACCTATTGATGCAGTTAAACCTGAACCAGGTCCTAAGCTTCCGGTATAAAGTCCAAATTGGGAAAGATATTCATTTAAGGAACCCCAAGATATTCCTGCTTCTACAGTTACAATTAGATTATCTTGATCAAGATTCATAATATTATTCATTCGCTTCATATCTAAGAGTATGCCGGTATCGCCATCAGGAATACTTCCTCCCCATTCACAACATCCCCCACCACGAGGGATTACAGGTAAATTTTCCTCATTCGCAATTTTTAGAATCTCTGAGATTTCTTGTGCATCCTTTGGACGAATTACAATGTCTGGAACACCTTTTAAGACAGGGTTAACATTTCGGGAATAGGCATGGCGCACGTATAGATCATTTGAAATAAATTCTTTTGAGATTATTTTTTCTAATTTTTGGTATACATCTAACATAGTTTTAACATCTCAACTAATATTATAGAATATTTTATAATAGAAACGATAAACTACTTAAATTTATTTAATTTAAAAAAAATTGTTAGAAATTTAATAAATTGAAAAATAGAAAGGTAGTAGGTTGCTATGTATTATAGGGGATATATATTAATTAGGTTGAGAGTAATAGGGACTGAATGGGAGGTAGTTAAAAAACTTACGGGGTTAAAATCAACAGAACCGGATGAGGATTGGAAAATAACTTACGTAACGCCTATATACGGTGGTTGGGATGTAATAGTCGAATGCACATTCACTAAATTGAAAGATTTAGATAAAATAGTTACGTTCTGTAGGATCGAAAAAGATTTATCACACTGGATTGAAGAAACAACCACATTGATGGGATCAAAAAACGATTATCCTGATTGATTTCTTTTTATTTATGGATTTAAGATTTTTAGGTCTGAAGAAAATTGATAAAGGCAAGAAAATACGTAATTATTATTATAACATTTATAATTTTAACAATTCCGATGTATTTTGGTGTCTATATTGAATATTTCAATATAAGAGATTTAAATTGGCTTATAATTGTAATAACCGTGTTTGGTTTTTTCATACTTTTTATCTTGGATAAGATTTTAGTGACTTTCGTTTATAATCGGAAAGTGCTTGAAGATATAGGAGAGAACGATGTGATCAAAGCTTTTATTGATGGATATAGTAAAGAAATCATTTGGTTGTACTTTCCAATAATTATCATAACGGAAGAATTATTTTTTAGATACTATACCATTGGATTTTTTGATTATACGTTAGAATTTGAACCCGTTATAGCTATTTTTTTATCAAGTTTGTTTTTTTCTATATATCATATTCACATATGGTTTCGCTATAAAAATTTAATTATTCTTTTAGTAAATCTTGGATATCCATTCCTACTTGGATTATATACAGGCTATATCTTTCTACATATAGGTATTATTCCCTGTATTATGATTCATTTTGTTTTAGCTCTTTATGCTTATTATAGTATTTATAGACAGTACTTCTAAAATTAAAAAATAGAAAGAAAAAAAGGATTGATTTACATTTTTCTAAGAAATTTCTTATCAACTTTACCTATAGTTGTTAATGGTAATTCTTTCAGTATTTCAATAATTCTCGGTATTTTATATTTTGCTAGATTTTCTTGAGCAAACTTCAATATATCCGCTTTAGTCTCCTCTGATGGTTCAAATCCTTCTTTTAAAAGCACATATAATTTGACGAATTCTGAACCTGGACGATCTGGATCAGGAATGCCTATACTAGCACATAGTTCGATTGCTGGATGTTTATTCATTTTATCATCAACTTCTACGCTAAAAACTTTATACCCACTAACATTTATCATATCTTTTGTACGGTCAATAATTGTGATATACCCATCTTCATCCATCACACCAACATCTCCTGAATAAAACCATCCATCTCTAAGAGCATGCTTTGTTTCTTCCAGTTTATTCCAATATCCTTTAAAAATTTGAGGTCCCTTAATAACAATTTCACCAGGTTCACCTAAGGGAACCTCAGTTACCCCATCTTCAATACTAACTATTTTAACTTCGGTATTTGATACAGGTACACCAACGGTTCCAATTTTCTTTGATCCAAGATATGGATTAAAAGTAACAATTGGAGAAGCCTCAGTCATCCCGTAGCATTCTATCACTTTTTCTTTGCCTACAATCTCTTCGAACTCCATTATGCTTTCTGAAGGAAAAGGAGCAGCACCCGATATAAATCCTACGTCGTCTCGAAA
>JBHLOJ010000062.1:0-3831 GCA_048940605.1 Promethearchaeota archaeon | reverse complement strand
ACAATCTCTTCGAACTCCATTATGCTTTCTGAAGGAAAAGGAGCAGCACCCGATATAAATCCTACGTCGTCTCGAAACTTTACTCTTTTAAATTTACGGTCAGCCATGATCATTAAATATAGAGTAGGAACATTAGCTAACAAATTGATTTTATCTTGATATTCCTTTGCTTTATTGATAAAATAAGCAGTATCTCTTGGATCAGGTATAAATATTTGTGCTGCACCTGAATGTACAGCAGCATAATTTAGCGACATTCCTGCTAAATGGAAAAAAGGAAACCCAGACATATACATATCTTGACCTCTATGGGCGCCCGGTTCAAACCAATTGAATGTATGTTTGATATTATATAAAATATTCTCGTGTGTAAGAATAGCACCTTTTGGTGGTCCCGTGGTTCCACCTGTGTATTGTAAGAACGCAATATCATTTTTGGGATCATTTTCCCATAAGGGAGCTTCATCATTTGGGTATTTATTCAGTATATCTTTAAAACTAAAAGATCTAATAGTATCAATTGGTATTACTTCCCCGAAAGGTAATCTTCCTAATTTAATGAGTTGCTCTTTCATAGTTTCATCAATACTTAAAACATCTGCTACATTCGTGGTTATTACAATTTTAACATCAGTTTTCCCTGTTTCTAAGGCATTTCTCACTTTTTCCTCATAAAAAGAATCAAGAGTTAATAACACCACTGCACCACTATCTTTTAATTGATATATAATTTCAGGTACCTGTAATAGAAAATTCATACCCATTGAAGTACATCCAGCATAAAAGGTCCCCCAAAGACCAATGAAGTATTGGGGAAGATTAGGTAGCATGATCGCTATTCTATCCCCCTTTTTAAGACCATTTTCTATAAGAAAGTTAGCAAAACTGATAACTTGCTTCTCTGCTTCTTGAAATGTTACTTTTTCTGTTTGAAAGTCATAACACAGGCTATCAGGGAATTCTTTTACAGTACATTTCATCATTTCATCTAAAGAGATTAACTCAAAGTTAAGTTCAGGTTTTACATGGTCATCGTAAGATTTTAACCATATTTTTGAAGCATATGGACTTTTTTCAGTCATTTTTTGAGTCGTTTTTATTCACTTTAATTAAGGATTTTCATATAGATTAAAATATTCGATAATTATATTGTAAGATACTAGGATATTTAATTGTAATTATCTTTAAATTCATAGAGAAATCTATAATTTTATATTAGCAAAAAGGTAAGAAAATAAGAAAGAAAAGGTAGAAAATTCCAAAAATGTGATTTATGTAAGGAGATTGTTCTTAGGTAAGAAGGAATTTTCCTAACCTTATCCTATATTCTAATAAAAAACAAAATTGGTATTTAAATCAATTTCATTTAAATTATAATTCCCAATATGATCAAACTAATTCTTAAATTAAAAAAAAATGGAGAATTAAAAATTAAAACTTTTTTGACCCTTTTCTAAAAATAACTATCGAAATTAGACCTATAGTTGCTAAAATTAAGAGAATATTGAATCCTGGAATCGCTTTGGAAGGTTTGGAAGGGATACCTATCATTTTGTAATAATTATATTGAGAGCTATCCATATATGGAACGTAATAGTTTACTTTTGAAAAAACCCACCAGTTAGTTCCTACAATTGCCATGGTACCATATCCCCCAACAACAATACCCAATTCTGTGTCAGATTTATAATCCTCAAGTTCGCTTTTAGGTATTGATATTTCAAACATGCGATGATCTGTTGTATTCCCTGGACTTGGTCCGAATCCCCACTCTATCTGATAATTTTTTATTGAGGAGAGTGGCCACCCAACAAGGCCTACCGAATTACTCATATTTAAGAAGAATGCAAAAGTCAAAAAATCCAAGTTAATTGTGAAAGGATCTGTATGATTTCCGATCAAACTAAACTTGAATATGTGGTCATTGGTCAAATTTCCCATACCATAGGAAATCCCTTGCGTTTGATAGGAAGTTCCTTTATTTAAAGGCTTAACTTGATCACTATCTGTCATTGGGGGTATTGTCCCATCATTATACCAGAAAATAATGTCATGATTATCTATAGTAATATTTGATTTAGTACGTATATCAACTTCCATTCCTTGAATCACATCATACACTTCAAAATAGGGAAACCAGTCATCTATATCAATTGAAAAATCTAATCTATATAAGTGATCTGAACTTACTAATTCGGAAGTAATATTGAAGTCATCACGCCAAGAATATTGGAAGTTACCCCAATTTCCTTCAGTTTCTCCATATATGGAAGTATATGCATTATCATCTTCCAAATATTGAGTATAACCTGTATCATAATCTTTAAACGGATCCCAAGGTTGGTCTGTTTCTACATTGTGAACTAAAGATTCTGCACCGTCATTTAAATAACCCATCCATTCTGTAATGTCATTGAAAGTTCTATTTATTGTATTTAACCATACACCAACCCATTCTCCAGTCGAGTTATCAGATCTATCACACCAAAGATCAAGTGCAATATAAAGATTACTCCTATCTTGTCCAAGGTACATAGTGTTATTTCCATCAACATTAATTTTTCCGTTCCAATCTGCTGTATTATTAATGTCTAAATAAAATGAAATATTCCAATCTGCATCTGACCACTCTGTCTCAGTAATAGTTCCATCAATAGTAACACTTGAGGTCTTTGGTAAAGGAGTATTATTATTTTTTGGGATTATAACTGTCCCAAAAAGGGCAAGATTAGTAATAATTAAAGATATTAGTATCAATTTTAATTTTCTACTTTTCATATTCTTAACCTTTTATGTAAATAGTTGTGAGATATAAATTATTACTTAAATATTTTAATTTTATCATAAAAGGTACAGATATATTAAAAAACAAAATGAAGTAAAAGAATTACAATAAATTTATCGAAATTTTGGCAGATAATCTTTTTGAACCCGAATCATTTCATTGAAAATAGCTTCAGCCATCTCAAAATTACCGCAATTAACATCCATCGCGAGGGATGCTATAGCTAGATCTTTTGATTCTTTTAAAACTGCATCAACAGTCACATCTTGTATAGATGCTTCAATCCTTAGTAATGCGGCAATGCTTTTAGGGATAGTTCCAATTTTTATTCCATGAATACCATCTCGATTAATAGTTGCAGAGCATTCTATTACAAGATCTTGAGGAAGGTTATTAATAATCCCAATGTTTGGAATATTAACTGCTTTTTCATGGGAATTTTTGTTTGTAAGAATTTCCTCTATAATAGGTATACCCCGTTCTCCAGAACGAAGATTTAGAAAAAGACCTTCTTTCGGATATCTGCCATTCATTAATTTTTTATGATTTTTTTCTAACCATTTGTTTATATTTAACTTCCCATTTTCCATTGTATCTAACCAGTCTAATATATCCTTTATTTTGGTGTATTGAGATCCAAATTGAAGATATTCACAAACATGGTTATCTCCGGCATAGCAGAAATATCCAGTCCTTTTATATATCTCAAATGTCAGATCAGCATAATGAAATCTATCCCACTTATCTTTGAAATATTGATTACATTTTAAATTGAACTCTGGCATTAAATCTTTACCAGTTGAGGCTTCTTCTAACCCGAAAAGAAATGCAAAATGGTTTAAACCTCCTGTAATTAATTTCAGTTCAGATATTTTCTTTTTTAGCATATCAGGCAAAAATTTTCTTGTCAAGAGAGCTATTTGATGGCACAATCCCACAAATTTCAATTCGGGAACAGATCTACTTAGTGCTAAACATATTCTCGAGATGGGGTTAGAATATACTATTAGAAGAGCATTAGGACAAAGTTTCATTATATCTTCTCC
>JBHLOJ010000172.1:0-4802 GCA_048940605.1 Promethearchaeota archaeon | reverse complement strand
TTGCTAAAAATTTAATCTTCTTCCAACTCAACCCTGTATCGACAGCATTTATCACCTTTGGTGAGTAATTTTGTGAAGCCCTCGGTTTTAAACTTCGGGTTTAGCGCTTTGACAAAACTTTTAAGAGATTCACCAATTAATACTTCGCAAAGATCAGGTGCCTTCGACCATGGTTCCGTAACCGGACAAGTAAAGAGTTCTTTTTCAAAAGCTTTAGGCGTGTTTTCAACATACCCATCCCAGAAATTCGCATATCTATCATCTATGAAATCAACCATCTTGGGAATCTTCATGCAATCCTTGAAATCCTCTGGTTTGCAACCTACTATTTTCATTATTGTTGCCGCATCTCTCTTACCCCTTTCTCGATTTTCTTCCTTAAGTCTTTCGACGAATTTTTCGCCTCCTACTTCCTTACCTACTTTATAAAGCAACACTGCCATCCGAGCCAAGGCTTTTGTCCAATTCTTATAACGCTTTCCCATTTCTTCCTCGCTAACCGGATACTTTTCATAATCAGGTATTTCTTTCATAATATTTCCTCCTAATAAAAATAATTATCACTAAAATAATTCTAGTGATTCTCATATCTCTATATTTTGCTAATATATTGTCGTTTAAATTACTTTATATTTATAGTGCAATTTTAATACCTCCTAATCTATACTATTTTTGCATTTTTTAGCTTGAATTTAATGGTGGGTCATCATTCCCTTGATAGAATTGATAATCTTAATAATTAATACCAAATTACTTATGATGAACAACTAAAGATTATCATTTGAAGGTTTCTTTGTATGAGAAAAAAAGTTATTATCATTGGAGCATTAGGTTACGACTTTCATGTATTTAACACCGTGTTTAGAGATAATGAGGAATACGAAGTAGTAGCATTTACGATTGCTGGTGAACAAAATGTTGGTACCACGGAAGAAGCTGAAAGAAAATTTCCAGCAGAACTGGCAGGTAAATTATATTCAAATGGAATTCCAATGGTATCAGAAGAGCTGCTTGAAGATTTAATTACAAAACACAATATTGATGAGGTTGTATTTGCGTATTCAGATGTTTCTCATGAAGAAGTAATGCATAAAGCTTCTAGAGTCCTTTCTGCAGGAGCTAATTATCGGTTAATTTCTGGAAGATTCACTCAACTTAAAGCCAATAAACCCGTAGTCGCTATATGTGCCGTAAGAACGGGTTGTGGTAAAAGTCAAGTTTCTCGAGCTACATATCGATATTTAAAAAGTAAAGGATATAAAGTTGTTGCAATTCGTGAACCAATGCCATATGGTGATTTAGTTAAGCAGAATGTTATGCGATTCGAAAAATATGAAGATCTAGATACATATGATTGCAGTATTGAAGAACGAGAAGAATATGAACCATATATTCGGCAAGGTCTAGTGATATATTCTGGAGTTGATTATGAAAAAATTATTAGAGAAGCAGAAAAAGAAGCTGATGTCATTATTTTTGATGGGGGAAATAATGAGATATCTTTTTATACTACTGATTTACTTTTTGTTGTTGTTGATCCTTTAAGACCAGGACATGAAAAAAAATACCATCCTGGAGAAGTCAATGCAAAATATGCTGATGTGTTCGTAATAAACAAAATGAACAGCGCGAAACCAGAAGATGTTAAAATTGTGGATAAAAATCTCGATGAATTAAATCCAAATGCAGTTAGAGTTTATACCAATTCATTAGTTAAAGCAGAAGATCCTTTAAGACTGAAGGGAAAAAAAGTGGTGGTTGTAGAAGATGGTCCTACTTTAACTCATGGAGGTATGTCGATTGGAGCGGCTTATGTCGCTGCTAAAAACGCAGAAGCAAAGATAGTAGATCCTAGAAAGTTTTTAGTAGGTTCTATGAAGGGAGTATTCGATGATTTCCCACAAATCACTCAAATTGTGCCTGCTATGGGTTATACAGATCAACAAATAGAAGACTTAGGAAAAACACTTAATAATGTGAAAGCAGATATTATTTTGAATGGAAGCCCTATAGCTTTAGACAAATTAATAGAAACAAATAAACCAATTGTGAAGGTATCATATGATATCGAATCAATAGGTAGTCCTGCTATTGAAGAAGTTCTGGATGACTTTATTAATCAATTTTTAAAAAAGTAGCCAGTTTTAACACTAAATTTACTTTCTTTAGCTAATTTTTATTTTGTAATGGATGTAAATTGCTAGTCCTAGAACGAATACACCAATATCCATTAATAACGCACCAAACAATGTACTATACACACCAAGTCCTATATTTACAGTGTCATCAAAGAAAATTGGTACTCCCATAGCACTAGAATACACCGCTTTCATTGGCCATCCGATGAAGTCTAAAATCCAGTGACTAAAAACAAGAAGTCCGATCATCATGGGAATATACAAGGTTTCCATATTCCACATTGTTGATTTATTTATTTTATCTTGTTCATTTTTCGAGCTTATACGCATTTTAATGAGTGCTGTTAATGCCATAGTGACAAATGACCAGATGATTGACATAAAGAGCCCATGTGAAATCCATGTAGCAAAAATGAATATACCAGCTAAGATATCAATAGCCATAACGCTTATCAATAGAGACCAAAGGGGTATTTTGGGAAAAAATCGCTTAGCAGCTAATCCTATTCCAATATGAGCTAATGCAGGCATATTATTAAAATAGTCAAAATTATTATTAAAAATTAGCTAATCAAAATTTAATTTGGATAATATTTAATTTTAAAGTCTCCTCAGATTACAGAAATTATTCCTGCAATGGGATATAATGACCAACAAATTAAGGATATGGAAGATACTCTTAATAATACTGAGGCTGAACTTATTATTGATGGAAGTCCAATAGATCTTGAAAAATTAATCAAGAGTAATAAACCAATTGTAAGAGTAAGTTATGATATTGAAGCATTAAAAAGTCTAACAATTGAAGAGACTTTAGACGATTTTATTAAGAAAAATTTCTAATCTTCTTATTATTTTTTCATAATTTATCCTATTTCATAGTTTAAAAATTAAGTCCCCTTCCATGAATATCCAAAATGAGCAATAGAGGTTCCCTGTTTAACTTAAATTGTCATAGGATATTACGAATTTTAAGCTACTATGTATTCTTCCCAAATTTTACTTTCCCTACAGGGCAAGATTGGATACACATGAAACACTCATAATATGCTCCTGTGGATAGTGCTTGCCAGAAATTCCACACTTCTAATCCACGCAATTTTTTAAAAATATTACTCGTCGAAGTTTCATTTTGTAATTCTGAAAGAAATTGGAGTATTCGTGGTAATCCCCATTTCATTGCATAAGGACTACATAAACTTGGATCGCACCCTGAGTCTGATAATGCTCCGGAAGGACAAGATTTTATACAAATGTTGCATTCGGTGCAATAATTTTTAGGATCTTTTGGGGTTGGTTCTAAATCTGCATCTGTAATTACTCCAAAAAGGCGTACTCTTGGCCCATAATTAGGAGTAATAAGTAAATCGCTTTTACCTCTACTTCCCAAACCCGCTTCCATAGCAGCATTCTTTAAATTCAAATCTCCTTTTAATCCAAAAGTTTCGTAACTCATTTCGACTGGTAAGTAAGCAGGTATTATAACTCCACGATACCCTTTTTTTTCTAATAATCTTGATATTTTTAAACAAATTTCTGCGCCTTCTGAATACAACGCTTCCAACGAAAATCGAGCTGGTCGAGGATTTTCTGGACAGGCATCTAAAATTGATTGAGGAAAGACATTTCCAAAAACAATTACACTCTTAGCATTTGGACAAATTCTCGTAATATTTTCTTTATATCTCTTGTCAGTTAAGAGTGGGTCAATTGGGGATACCCCAATTAATTCTACACCCTCGCTTTTTACGAATTTAATAATTGATTCAGTAGATAACTCTTGCATACTAAATATCTAAGAAAAATAAAATTTAATTATTGTTACGATATTATCCAATTCTGTCATAACTAAAAAAAATTGAAAATCCATGAAAATTTTTTAAAAAAAACATTTCTTTCTTATATTTTTTATTTTCCTATTTAAAATTTAATTAAATAACATTTAATTCTAAAGTCTCATTAAATCATCTACTGTTGAAAAACTATGTTTATATTGAATTATTAGAACTGGATAGTGTGAAATTCTATGATTTTGGCAGAAAAGAAGTATGAAATCCACGATGTTCAGAGGGGTTATGCTAATAGAACTTTGTATATAAATTTATCTAAGCATGAAATTGTAATAAAACCAGTTTCTGATGAAATGAAAGAAAAATTCATTGGTGGAAAAGGATTTGATTTGTGGCTCATGTGGAATTCTCTTCCAAAAGATCGTATTATTAAATGGGATGATCCTGAAAATGAGATTTGCATATCTTCTGGTCCCTTAGGAGGGAGTATATTTTATCCTGGATCTGGGAAGTCACTTGTAACTTCAATTTCACCATTAACAGGTATTATTGTGGATTCTAATGTTGGAGGTTATTTTGGACCATATCTTAAATTTTCTGGATTTGATGCATTAGAAATTCAAGGAAAAGCTCAAAAAGACGTAATTATTTATATTGATGGAATAGAAGGGTTAGTTCAAATTCATGAAGTTGAAGATTCAGATGGTTTATCAGAATATTCCCATGAACTTACCCAACAATTAACTGAAAAGTATGCAAGAGGAGATTCTGAGAAGCGACAAATCTCAGTAGTGAGCTCTGGACCTGCTGCTAAGTATTCAAAATGGGGGATGCTTAACTTTTCATGGTATACTACTACTCGTAAACATGCTTC
>JBHLOJ010000171.1:0-4816 GCA_048940605.1 Promethearchaeota archaeon | reverse complement strand
TTCATCTTTTTCATGAAGTCTTAACGAGATCCGGTCTCCTGTTCGTTCTTTAGTCCCTGATCCTTCTCCCTCATCTAAATGAGTATACCCTGTAACTATAATTGAAACATCTGAATTTTTGGCTAATTCTTTAGCCTCTCTAAGATCCTTTCCTTCATTAAATATAATATTAATTGTATTTCCCACAATATTATTTATACCTTCAAGTGGAGTTATGACATAAGGAGGATAAACTCTACTACTTCCGTAATCTCCAATATTAGGAGTATTTGCTAACTCCCCAAAAATCGTTATTTGTTTTAATTCATTTCTCTTTAGTGGTAATAATGAATTTTCGTTCTTTAAGAGTACAATACTCTTTCTCGCAGCCTCTAAAGCTAATTCCGTGTGTTCTTTACAAGCAATTTTTTCTTTGCTATAAATCTTAGGATATCCTTTGTGTGCAAATTTGAGTTTTTGCCTTAATATTCTCAATACACCTTTATCAATTAATTCTTTAGCAAATCTCCCTTCTTTCAAGTAACCTATCATTTTTTCTGGAGCCATACGCCATTCAAATGGCATTTCAATATCCACACCAGCATTTATAGCAATTGCCCCATTTCGAATTCCCCAACCAAAATCAGTAATTACAAATCCTTGAAAGTTCCAGTCTTTCTTCAATATATCTCGTAAAAGGTGGGGATTATGACCACAATATTCACCATTCACCTTATTATAAGCATTCATGATGGAAGCAACACCTGCATCGACACATTGTTTGAAGTGTGGAAGATATACCTCTCTTAAGGTTCTTTCATCGATAGACACATTTATTTCAAATCTAGTATTTTCTATGCTGTTGCAAGCATAATGCTTAGCACATGCCATAATATGTTTTTGTACTCCGGTTAAAAGTGCTACACCAAAAGCTCCAAGGTGGTATGTGTCTTCCCCATATGTTTCTTGGGCTCTTCCCCATGCGGGGTGTCTTAATAAGTTTATACAAACGCCACCAAAATAATTAGCTCCATGGGCTTTTGCTTCAATCCCTAACGCTTCCCCTATTTTTTCCTCCAAATCTAAATCCCATGATGCCCCTCTTGCCATAGACACTGGAAAACAAGTTGAATTTCCAATAACGACCCCTCTTGGTCCATCAGAAAAAAGTACTCCAGGAATTCCTAATTTTTTATCTTCTCCAGCAGGAATAGGTTCGGCATTATATCTCTTCTGCATTTTTAGCCCACCTTCAGTTGTATTCCAATCACCTGACATCTGATATAGTTTTTCCTCAAGAGTCATTATAGAAAGAATTCTTTTTGCCTCTTCCTCTATCTGATCGTCATTAAGGTCTTTTAACATATCCCAATTTATCCATCTTTCAGAGTTTTCTGACATGGTTACTCCATTTTATTAAGCTTATAAAATTTTTTTTAAACAATACTATTTCTAAAATTTTCTATTATTAATCGATGAAATAGTCTTTTAAGAAGGGCATACACTTGTTGCGTCATTATCAATTATCGCTTGGAATTGGCGTTTAGTTATTGTTTCAAATAGTTGCATTGCCCTTGGGTCACTTCTATCCAATTGAGAATAGCCTAGAGCAGGGATATATGCATAGCACATTAAAGATCTCAAATAAAAACGCCACGCAAAATCAAAATCAAAACTAGTAATACCTTTTCTTTCTAACTGCTTAACATAATATTTAACCATATCTCTTTCAATTTTTCTTCTCAAATCGATTTCAACACTTTCACCTAAAAGGTAGGCAATATCTAAAATACCCCCATTTACAACGGCAGACCCCCAATCAATAACAATAATTGGATTCTCCTTATTTTCCCAATCAAAGAACAGATTATCAACCCGAAAATCAAAATGAGAAATAGTCAAATTTTCGTCTGGTATATCCATAACCAACCAAGGGAAATGCTCATAAATTTTCTGTCCGACTTTTTCACCACCTTCAGGAAGTATTTTTTGGAATTCTTCTGATTTCATTGAAAGATCCCAAGTTGTACGATAGGTTTCAGCCAAAGATCTTGACACTTCATCCCTAGGTTTAGGCATCCAATCAAATGAAAAAAGATCTGGAGAATCCCACCATCTTGAATGAAAATCTACTATCATATCTATTACTTGTTTAGTTTGTTCTTCATTAAGGCCTACAATTTGGTCTATCTGTTCGTAACATGAGCAATCTTCTAGAATGAGTATATATCTTTTGGATTCTTTATCAAAATCAGTATAAATAACACCGGGAAGACGAATTGGACTTTTAGGACCTACTTCTGTATAAAATCTGATTTCTCTCTCATAGAGATTATATTGTTCAGCTATAGCTAAAGCAGTTCTAAAAGTCGTAGGCATTTTTACAATCATGGTTTTTGGGAGATCAGGGACCTCTTTATCATAGTTTAATGTTAATCTTGCCATATCACTTACAAATCCCTCTCCAGCACCCCAAGGCTCTCTTGTTATTGATTCAATATTTACGTCTTTAAGATATCCCGAATTATGAAGAGCTTCATTAAGCCATTCACTTGTGATCCTTTTTGTACGTTTTGGAATCATTGAAATTTCCTTTTTTAAATTTCAAGTTTAATATAAAGTTGGGTTAAGAGACTATTTAAAATTAACTTTGAAAAGAGATTAAAATGTCGATCTGTTTAAATCTAGATTGTTAGATTGTAAGATTCCTCCTGAGAGGTGTGTTGACAAAATTGTAAAGATATTGCGATTATGAGACATTGGGTTATTCTATTACTGATACAGTAGTTATGACTGTTAAAGAAGTAGGTGATGAAGCAGTCATTCTTGGATATGAACCTCTAATTTTTATTGGTTTTACTATAATAGCGTCTATTGGACTAATAATATTAATGAAGAAGCGGAGATAAGAGGAATTTAATGGATATATTGGAGTAATTTTGGATAATCTGATTTAGTAATAAATTTAATATATATTGAATTAAATATCCTTGATAAAATTTTAATAAAACAATGATATTCCAAAAGAGGTAATAAAAAATGAAAAAAACTAAAATAATCCTCATATCACTTATAGGATTGTTGATACTTACTCCATTCATGACTACCACAAGAGCTCAACCTCCTTCCTATGTTGGAGTAGCAGTAGAAGAAAGATACGAATTTAATCTTAACGTGGAAAATCAAGCTTCATGGGATCAATGGTTTGCAGATAACATGACTGATTGGTGGGCTGCTGCCTGGACTCATGATTCCGGGTCAACTTTATCAGCAGTTTATTCAGGCACGTTGAGTTGGGATCCAAGCCCTCCACAATTAGTTTTCTTTTTTGAGATTGACTCAATTGAAGAAAACATAACCACTGGTCAAACAGAGATAAATACGTCAGCAGGATATTTAGTACCAGATTGGCCACCAGCGGATTCGTATTATTCCCAGATTAATACCATAGGAAATGATACAGCAAAATTTGCTTATGAAAGTTTGTATGGAGGCATGGCAAGTACTGCTTACTGGTTTATGGGAGTTCCTTTTGCTCCAAAGAATGTAAACTGGACGGAGTTTGTATTATTGGGTAATGCGGGCTTAAACACGACCTTTTGGAACATTACCAATCCTGATGAGTGGAATTACGACCTTACAATGACAGAAATATCTAATGGATATTCAATGTATTCACCTGCTATGGGATTTGGAAATAATTCACTGTCTATAAGAATAAATACTACATATGATACTAATGGCATTCTTACTTACCATTCATTTGAATATGGAGGTGTAATTCTTTACGAATTTGTACCTGGCACATATACGCCACCAGCAGCCCCGATTATAACAGGCACTCCACCTGATTTTATGGTTCCAAATGACTACACAGGGGAAAGCATTTCATGGACTGCAACAGATGCAAATCCAGCTAACTACACAGTTGAACTTCAAGGTACCGGGGTTGTAGCAGGTCCAACCGCGTGGTCAAGCGATGTAGCAATTACATACAATATTCCGGATGGACTTTCCGCAGGTACCTATACCTATATAGTCAATTTTACAGATATTTTTGGTCTATATAATACTGATATAGTTATTATGACTGTTGAACCACCTGATACTACAGATCCAGTTATAACGGATTCTCCGAGTGATTTTAGCGTAAAGGTTGGCTATAGCGGGGAAAGTATCTCGTGGACAGCAACAGATGCAAATCCAGGTACTTACACGATCAAGCTCAATGGTTCTGAAATAGTAGGACCAACTATTTGGTCAAGTGGCATAGCAGTTACATACAATATTCCAGATGGATTAGGTATTGGCTTACATACCTATGAAATCAATTTTACAGACTCTTCGGGTAATTCTCAATCTGATACTGTTATTTTTACTGTTGAAGAAAAATCAGAAGCTGCAGAAGTCATCCCCGGATATGGACTTCCAATAATTTTCGGTGTTGTCACATTAGTATCTATTGGATTAATAGTAATAATGAAGAAAAGAAACAGATGGTAACGTAAAAATCCAAAATTTTTTTTTGATTTTATACTCTTCTTTTTTTTTTTTGATTTGGAAAAAATTTATGAAAAAATCAGATCAAGATATTCATTAGTCCAATATAAATAATATGCATATGCATGAATCCCAATCTTCACCTTATTCCCCATTATTTAGAATTGAAAATTATTTAAAGTCTATATATATTTATTTTATATTTCTTTACAGCCTATTATCTAAAAAAATAAATTTCATAAATTATTTTAATTAATTGGTTTTCAAACTTATTTAATAATTGCATGGAACTAAGTCATTATGAGTTCTAAGAAAAGAGATTACTATGAAGTTCTAG
>JBHLOJ010000061.1:7670-20719 GCA_048940605.1 Promethearchaeota archaeon | reverse complement strand
GAAGTAGCTCCTTTTGTAGACATTTTGGAAGCCGGAACACCGTTAATAAAATCCGAAGGTGTACGAGCTATTCAAGCATTAAAAGAAGCACACCCAGATAAGTTGGTCTGCGCAGATTTAAAAACGGCAGATGCAGGATATCTTGAGGTAAAAATGGCAGCCAAAGCAAACGCAGATATTGTCACAATTTTAGCCGATGCTTATGATATTACAATCATAGAGGCTTTGCGTGCTGCCCATGATTTTAACGTTGAGATTATGGCAGATCTTATCACGTGTCGATCGCAAGTTATTAGATTAGCAGCCCTTATTGACCTTCAATATGAAAATACGAAATTACATTATGCTGTTGTACATAGCGGTTTAGATACCCAGGCTTCACGACGAACTCCTTATTTAGAATTAGAATCTGTAGTAAGGTTAAGAGAACGTCCAAAATTAGCGATAGCTGGTGGGATTCGTGTTACTGACATTCCAAAATTGTTAACCTATCCCTTGGATATTATTATCGTTGGGGGAGGAATTACTCATGCGAAAAATCCATACAGTAGTGCAAAGAACATTCGAACAGCCATAGATAAATATTTTGGGTGAAGAAAAACATTTTAGGATTAAGATTGACAAATAAATATTTCAAGGAAATTACGATGAAAGCTCAATAAATCTTTCTATATATATTTATTTTTATACCTTAGATTCTATTAATTTTTATTTGTAATTCTTTTTTTGAGAGATTTAGTTCGAAGGATAATGTCATATAACCATTTATTAATGCTTAGATTTTTAACGTTTAAAATTGGATTGGTAATGACTCGAACTTCTTTAATTCCTCTTAAAAGGAAGATAACAACCGTGATCCGGACAATTCCGGATAATAGAAATATGAAATGATAAGAATTGATAAAATTAATTTGAATAAAACTCACAATAAAGCTTCCAAGAAGACCCCCTCCAATTATTGCTAATCCTATTAGAAAATTATAGAGGGCAACATATTTTCCTCTCATTTTTGATGTAGTGTTATCGTAAATAAAATTAGCTGTGGCTAAATTAAATGCTGTCCATCCAATACCACTTAAAATTTGGATACCGAAAAAGATTTGAAGTGGTGTATTATAAAGTATCCAAAAAAAAGGTAAAAATGGAATAATAAGTGCTCCAATTTGAATTAATCTAACATTTCCAAATTTATCTGAGAACTTTCCTAATAGTGGAAAGGTAAAAAGTCCAATTATGGTTGATGATAAATTAATAATCATAAAAAGGGCATAATTAAAATGTAATTGGGTGAGCATATAAACAGAAAAGAATGGTTTTGCAATCCATTGTCCGAAGGTTAATAAACAAATAAATAACGTAAATTTTCCAAAATTACTTTTCGGGATTTCTCTAAGGAATTGGCTAAATTTTATATGATCTTTTACTTCAAAATTAAAAGGAGGATAATAATGTTTCGTGAAAAGGAAGATAGAAACTAAACGAGTGATAAATCCAAGAAAAAATATCAATATAAATCCATAGATGACTATATTATTGATATTATACCAATCCAGTACAAAAAATAATATGATAGTTCCGGTTATTGCAATTATTTGGGTAATTAGATTCCTTTTAGCAAAATATCTACCTCTATAGCCATTAGGTACTACATCTCCCATCACAGAAATCCAAGGTGGAGTCATAATTCCAGCAAATAACATATAAATAAGAAAACTAAGAATTAATATCCACGATAATCCTGACTGAAAAACAATGAAATGAAATAGAAGGGCTATAATTATAAATATTGGCCAAATACAAAATTGACCAAAAACTCCCAAAATAAGAATAGCTTTACGTGATTTTTTTTCAATCCTACGAGACCCAATTATTTGTCCTAGTGGCGCCACCAAATTACCGAGAGAAGATAATAAACCAACTTGAAATGGAGAAGAATTGATACTAAGGGCAAAAGGGACTATTGAATTTTCACCTAAAACACTGCTAAATACTCCAAACGAACCTTCATAAATAGAAACTCGCATAGTTTTCTTTTTTAGTTTTCCTTCAATGCGAGAATCAAGATCATCGAAAGGAATTGAAATGAGAATCACTTTTTTGTGTTGTAGATAACTTATTCAAATAGGATAAGTTTAGTTGTTATCCTTTAAAATGTTTTATTAATTAATAAAATTCAGATACCAAGGTTATAGGAGGTTTATATTGATGGAAAAAGTATAAATATTCACAAATGTTTAATAGAACATAATGATCATATAAATATACTCATTTTATAAATCAGTTTAGGCTCTATAACCATTTCTGAGAAATCTTCAACTTATCTTTTTATGAGAATAATAATAGGGTTAAATTTTATAATTTAATTAACAGAATAATTAAAAATGTAGAGGTAATAAGAATGTTAAGAGATATCAAGAATGAAGATAAAGTTCAATTGAAAATTCCAATTAATCAGCAATTAAGCAGTTTGGCCCCAAATAATAAAATCGTATTATCAGAGGTAATTCTTGCGGATTGTAATACAGATTCTAAATTGAATGATAAAATTTATCAAAATTTTTATAGGTTTCCTCGATATTATGATAAAGCGTTTTCTAGAGATATTAAGAGTGACTTAATTTTTTTCGAGCAATGTTTTCAGCAATATTCAGATATTAAAGTAGAATGTGTATTGGAACCCGCCTGTGGTCCTGGTATGTTTTTGGAAATGTTCCCAAAATATGGATATTCTATAGTAGGATATGACTTAAGTCCAGAAATGGTGGATTATACTAAAGAAAAACTAAGAATCTCTGGGTTAGCTAATGAACAAGCAGACGTTTTAGAAGGTGATATGAGGATTATGAAATTTGATAAAAAATTTGACGCTGCTTTTATTTGTATTAACAGCTTAGGATATTTGAAAAGTGATGAGGATATTTCTTCACATTTCAGAGTAATGGGGGAATCAATAAAAATAGGTGGTATTTATATTGTTGAAATAAGCTGTAAATGTGATAATATAATAAATGAGAAAAAAATTGATGATACATGGTATATAAAAGGAGAAGATGTTGAATTAGAACTAACATGGACAATTAATTGGTATGATGAAAAACGTAGAATACGTCATGTTGATTTTCGAATGGTAATTAAAGAAAATGGTGAAGAATTACTCGTAGAAGAACCACACGAATTGAGATTATGGATATTTGATGAGTTTAAAAATTTTGCCAATTCGAATGGTTTTGAAATCGTAGGAATTTATAATCAAAATTATGAACCGATTTTTAAAGACATTCCAATTAGAGGAGAATTAGGAGCCTTATTTTTCATTTTAAAAAATGTTGGTACTAGCTAAATATCGTTTTTGATATAAAATAGAAAGACTTTTTGATTTTTTTTCATAAAATAACGGGAGATGGTTCATCATTTCTTAGTAGCACAGTTTCTCCTAAATCTACACTATTCTCATTTAGCCAAGAGTCTGGTAGGGCAATATTCATTTGAAAGCTCTCAGGATTATCAAATTCGAGTAGTTCTTTTATCACAATTCCCCTTGTATCTTCTCCATTTTGATAAAAGGTGCTCATTAATTTAATAAGGTTGCTACTATATTCCTTATCAACATATTTATATGTAGTCGTTGTAATGGATTGAATGATACTCTGTAACAGACGATAATTCTTAATAAAATCTTTAAAATATGGTAATAAAAGAAATTTATCTAGAAATCTGATCCTTGAATTTCCTTTAACCAAATTACTGATTTTAACATTTCTGCCAGGTTGTAAATTAAATCTATAAATAGTATTAAAACTTGTAGCAACTATATTTGCAAAATTTTCGATACTTGCATTTACTCTGGCTAAATACCACCCATATTTCTGAGATATGACATTACTTTTCAATCTATCTTTTATAATCAAGTTTGGATTATATAAATCTATGCATTCCGATAAATTGAAATAGAGATATTCATGAGGATGTTAGTAAAATCGTTTAAAACGAGGAGTGATAATATTTATCTATAATCCATAATCTTTATAAAATTAAGTTGAATCAATATAGTTATAAATCCATTTTACCAAAAGTAATGAAGGATGTGTATGAGAAGATCAAATATTTTTATTAGTTTCATGATAATTGTTTCTTTATTAATGGGTATATCTTCGAATTTCTCAAGATTTAATGAAAATACTCGACCCTCCCTTAGTAATAGCAAATTAAATGTATCCCAAGATTCGACTCTCACTGTTGGGGTAAGAGCAAGTCTTTCTGATCTGGATCCTCATTATGCGTGGGATCAGTATTCTTTTGGTGTTATTGAACAAGTTTGTGAAGGATTATTTGCACATAATTATTCAGATCCTTCTAACGAGATAATTCCAAGGCTTGCATCGGATTTTGGGACGTGGTCTGCAAATGGTCTATATTATACAGTCTCTATTAGACAAAATATTACATTTCATGATGGAACTGATTATAATGCTCAAGCAATTAAATGGAATTTTGAAAGGTTATCATATCTGATGAATTATACCGGTACACTTCCTCCTACATCGATTGAAACACCACTTAAAGTGGTTTATTCATGGCCAGATTATACACCCATCATCAATAGAACTGAAGTAATAGATACTTATACTATAAGATTTGTTTTAAATCGTCCTTTTGGTGCATTTGAAGCTTTGTTGTGTTTTAGTGGATCTTATATATTATCCCCTACCTCGACAAGTCCAACAGATGAGATTGATCAAGTAAGTGGTGTGTTGATTGGTACTGGCCCCTTCAAATTTGTATTCCATATTCCAGGTAACGAAACGCGACTGCAAGCTAATGATAATTACTGGAGAGGGACTCCTGAAATTGATTTACTAGTCTATACTGAAATTCCGGATACGACTGAGTTAAACGATGCCCTCTTGAATGGAACCATTGATGTATTAATAAATCCTTTACCTGACTATTTGGAGCTTTTCAATCAATCCGCACATATAGATGTCATAGATCAGTCAGGAAGGAGTTTGGTTAGTTATGTTTTAGGAATGAATAATAAACAAATAGCTCAGCCCTTTAGAGAAGCAATCTCATATGCTATTGACTATGATTATATAATTAATACTTTAAAAGAGGGTGTGGCAGATAGATTAAAATCTCCTGTTCCAAATGGCGTAATCTATTCTAATTATTCTTTAAATTACCCTACTTTAAACATTTCTCATGGTAGAAAAATAATGATATCCTTGGGATATGGTAATGATTCAATGACAGAGGAAGAGTGGGAAGGGGCTAATTTTATATCCTTCAATTTTACATATATTATTTTTAGTTCTTTCTATAATTCATTATTTCATATAGTACAAAATAATTTGTCTAAGATCGGAATTGAGATAATAGATGCTGGAGTTACCGATTGGTATCAATACCTCATGATATTAATAGGAGAGCCACCGTATTCTAGAGATATGCTACAACTATTTTGCTACGGGTGGTATCCAGATTTTAATGATCCTAGTAAGATAATCGATGTTTTATATAGCAACAGTACTGAATTTAATTTTGTTCAGTATAATGGAGGTTTTGGAGGTTTTACTCCTTATAACAAGAATGATGATGTACAATTACTGATGGAACAAGCAATTAATAAGACTGACAAAGGGGAAAGAAAGAATATTTATGATAAGATACAAAAATTAATGATTGAAAGAGATTACCCTGCGATTTGGTTATTTACCCCAAAATTATTTGTTGCTTATAATAATGGTTTAGAAGGTTTTAATAATAGTATCTTTTGCACTATCAATGAAGACAATGAAGCTTCATTAAAGGGAGATATGATTTATGTAAAGTGGAAGGAGGATATTACAGAAAACGGTCCAAAAGAAAATTTTTCCATACCAGGATATTCCCCTGTGATTTTAGGTGTTATCTTTTTAGTATACGTTTGCTATATCTATAAAATAAAGAAAAAAAAAGTTTTCGAATAATTCACATTATTCAAATTTAATGCTTTTTTTGATGATAGTTTTCTAATTAATTTTAGAGAAGAATTAATGGAGAACTGTGAAATTTATATTATTGAATTTTTTTTAATTATATGGAAGAGAGAAATAAGCGATGGGTGATTCATATAACCAAAGAATGTTATGTAAATTCCCAAATTAATGAGTTTTTTTGATATTATGATTGATTATGATTATAATGTTAAAGTCGTACTCACTGGAGATGATTCAGAAGGTAAATCACATCTCGCCACTAATTTCTGTAAAAATTTTCTTCAAACGGATTCTAAATCTACGATTGGTCTAGAATTCCACGTAAAAACTCTGCCCGTGTTAGGGAAAACAATGAAAATGCAATTATGGGAATTAGTAATTACTGAAAAGTTTAAACCTCACTTATTTTCGTATTATAAAGGGGCATTGGGTGCAATTATAGTTTCTGATATTTCTCAAACAGATTTTCGAGTTTACTTAGATGAAACAATTCAAATGATTAAAGAACAATCAGGGGATATACCTATCATATTGCTTACTTTTGACCTGCATTCAGAACGGTATCAAGTAGTTTCAGGATTGGAATCGATGCTAACAGCAGGTAATTTTAATGGATTAACGTTTAAAGAAGGTTCTTTAAAGCAAATTCAAAACCCAGAACTGATTTTTAATAAGTTGGGAGAATACATAATTGAAAGAATTAATATGGATCCTCCTATAAAGCCATTTAAACGTCCACAAAAGATTACTACCAAATTCAGAATTAACAAGTATCTAAAACTAAAATTAGAACATGGTCATACAAATATATATGTTGGAGGGAAATTATTTAAGCAATGTAAATTCCTATTATTAGATATTCCTATTACTAGCACATCGGATTATAATGAAATCGAATCTATAGATGAGGCTGCTGAAAAATTAGACCATTCAATGGAAAGAGGACAACCAAGAAAATATTACATATCTCCTGATATTGAATTTTGGGGACATTGTTCAAATCTACAAGTGTGGTATGAAAATAACTATGACTCTCGTATTTTACATAGTAGTTTGGCATTCCCCTTATTGAAAGCTCTTGTAAATGTAGGAGATCCTCTTGCTAAAAAGGTATTTAAAGAAGAGATTGCTCTAAGGTTATCAAGTGGGTATCCTTCAGTGGTAAAGCATATAATAAATCAAGGTTACTTGAATAATTTTACCAAGGAAGAAAAGAATACTCTAATAAATGATCCAAGTTTTTTGAAAAACTTGCCAAAATGGTTTGCTGATTTTAAAGATATTCCAAAATGGTTATCGAAAAGAATTAATGCTGTATTAAATGATTTACAGTGCCCATTTTGTAGCTCAAAAGTATCTCCAGCAGTAATCAAAAAATTCCTTTTAGGAAATTCAATAAAATGTGAATTCTGCTATAGAGATGTAATTTAGGTGTTTATCCTTTAGTCTCACCAATATATGGGGATTATAGGGCATTTTCTCATTTATTATTACAAACACAAAACGAACAGAAAAAACAGACATATGGGAGGATATGGTTCACGGTTTCCAACATTTTTTTGTAATAGCACCTGAAAGTAGAAACGTAATAAAAAAAAATTAGTGAATTTATTGATAGATTTTTCAAATAAGTATTATTTTTTTATCTCAATTCCTTTTTTTCATATGAAAAATCAACCCAATTGTAAGATTTATATTCTTATAATAACTTTTTACTATTAGCGTTAAGGTATTTTTAGAGATAACAATTCACGTTATAAAGAAAACATATTAAAATTATGAAACTATTCTCAAAATTACATAAATTCTGGAATAAGCTAATCTCCAGAAAGAAAAAGAAGGTAATTTTTAAACCTCCTTTTCCTTATGATCATACGTTTAAAATTTTACTTGTTGGTCCACCTGGAGTAGGTAAAAGGAATTTAACTCAAAGATATTGTTATGATGTTTTTGATCCTCAAGATAAGTTGACGATTGGAGTAGATTTTCATGTTAAGACTTTAGAAGTAGATGGAAAAAGAATTAAATTACAAATTTGGGACGTGGCTGGAGAAGAACGATTTAAATTTCTCCTACCGACCTATGTTCTTGGAGCAAATGCCGCAATGATCATTTTTGATATTACTAAGTTTAAATCGATAGAACAAATGAATAATTGGATTCAAATCATAAGAGAAAATGCTGGCGATATCCCAATAATGTTAATTGGGAATAAAATTGATTTAGAAGATTCTCGCGAGTTAAAGGCAGAAAAAGGATTTGAAATTGTTAAAGAATATAATTTATCTAGTTATCGCGAAATCTCAACAAAAACAGGACATAATGTGGAAAAAACATTTGAAGCTTTAACTGAATATATAATGAATAATTTAATATAGGAGAATAATTTAACTAATTTCCCTTTATTCATGGGACAAAATGGATAAAAATTGAAAATTCTTATTTCTTTATTATTTATCATTAATTTACTCAGAGAGAATAAAAAATTGGTTAAACCTTTCCAATAAATTTAAATATACGAGTTACTATAATAAGTATTGCATAATATTTTTACAAAAGGGTATATTTGGCTGAGCTCTACTCTTAACGAAAATATCAATAAGCGTTGAGGAAAATTGGTATGTATGATAAAATCTTCAAAGTGATTATTTTCGGTGATATAAATTGTGGTAAAACTTCATTAAGAAAGAGATTCATGGATGACGTATATGATTCACATTGTCGTAAAACAATCGGAGTAGATTTTCAAACAAAAGACTTTGATTACAACGGTATGGAAGTTAAGCTAATGATCTGGGATTTTGCGGGAGAAGAAAGATTTCGATATATGTTTCCTCAATATTTAAAGGGTGCAATGGGCGGTATTTTAATGTATGATATAACCAATTCCTCTTCCTTTTCATGTATTAGCAATTGGTTATCATTAATAGAGGAGACGAACCAAAAATTTCCGATCATCTTAGTTGGAGGTAAGTCGGATTTGGAAAATATTAGAGAAGTCTCTCGTGAAGAAGCAGTAAAAGTTGGTAGAGCTATGGGTTTACATGGATTTATTGAATGTTCTAGTAAGACTGGTGAGAATGTCAAAGAATCATTTCAAGCTTTAACAAAGAAGATGCTAAATTACATTCCAATCAAAAAAAGAACGATAGAAAGTATAGCTATTTAAAGATTAATCCTTATTCTTGGGCAAATGCTCGTATTTTTATGGATATTCTATTGCTATGTTTTTTTATAGATTTCAAAAAGAAAATATTAGATGAAAAATTGAGCATCTCTTATATAAGTATTATTTATCCATTGAAATAGACCTATTTTTTTGTCAGGTGTCCATGCGGTCCATGAATCAGAAGGAATATAACCATGATCGATCATTAAATCGGGAAATGGTCCGATATCAATTCCGTTCCATTTTATATTGGCGGTGATTATTGTCCTACCACTAGGTTCTTCGTCTTTAGGGATGTTAATTAAGATCGGAATTTCCTTTAAAGTTTTTGGTCCAATAGTATAGAATGTTTTCTTAATTTTTGATTTCCAATTTTTTGGCAAGTTTAATTCAATCTCTATAGTAGATTTCTTTTTAAGATAATTTCTGACAATCAAATTAGTTTTAAACTCAGTACCTGGTTCGGTGATTATTCTGATTGGTTTAAAACATATCCAGTTTGGATCAAATCCCATATTAGGATTATCTTGAGCAACTAGATCAGCTATAATGGATTCATACTGTAAAACATGCTCCTTATATTTTTTTAATATTTGTTGATTAACCTTAAAGAATCCAAGATGACTCGAAGCTAAATATTCAGGATTGCATTTCATTAAAATATCGACACATTTCACCGTGCCTATATTTTCACCTAATTGGCATAAATTAATACAATTATTATTAGTTTCAGCACCACCTAATAAAAATGGTTGGAAGCTATCGCCAACAAAAAACACACTTTTTCCATCTATTCTACTAAATAGACCCATATGATACTCTGTTTGACCAGGGAAATGAAATATTTGGAATTCATAATCATCCCATTTAAAAATTTCTCCATCCTTTAATACTCTATCAACTTTAATGGGGGTACCTATTAGGCACCCAATTCTGTAATGGGTTGGATTTTCTAAGACATCTACTATATTTTCAAGGGCATAAACTTTAATATTATATTTTTGCTGTAAGAATGGAATACCACCTATATGATCATCGTGATAATGTGTAGGAATTACAAAATCTATATTTTTAATATTATTTTCCCGCAATATTTTATTAAGTTCTTCATAATCATAAGCAAACAACAGGTCGCTTCCTGGAAAATCAATCAAAATACAATTTTGATGATTTCCTAATAAAATAAAGGTTGTTCCAAATCCCTTTCGGACGATATGAGGAAATTCGCTACTATTGTCAATTTTATCAATATTTTTAATAAATTCCATCACCTGATCATCTTCTAATTGTATATTCCTGTCAAGACGAAATGCTGAACTAACACGTTCAAATTTCTTCTTTAAGGAATCGATATCTTTTGTTGGATCCTTAATTATATCCCCATGAGAGGGTAATAAAACATTAGGATCTTGTTTGAGTAATTCTTTAAATGAATTAAGAGTGTAATTTATACCAATCTCCCCACCATCCCCTGTATAAGCATACTCTAAATCATAGTAAGTAATCACCTTTCCTCCCGAATGGATTAAATCTCCAGTGAATGCCAATATCTTTTCATCTTGTTCCAGTAAATATGAAATACTACCTGTTGTATGACCGACTGTTTCAATTATTTTGAAAGTGTAAGGGCCCCATTCAAAATCATCTTCATTTTTAAATGTTAGATCTAAGGGGATATTGAAGGTAGAAACGAAAAATGTTGGTTTAAACGAATATATATCGTAATAAGATTTTATTTTCCAGAAGTTTTCAGCTTCAGTAAATAATTTTTGTTCTTTACTTGGAGCTGCAATCTTTATCTTTTGTTTTAATGCTTCACGATCTCCATAACATTGGTCTCGATGATAATGGGTATGAAATATATAGTCAACCTTGCTAACTCCTATTTTTGAAAGATGATTTAAAATTTTCCCTGAACCGAAATCAATTAAAATAGCTTTATTTCCATCTTTTATAGTATAAACATTAACAGAATCCTTTAATAGAAAGACATTCTCAAAAATTTGGGTAAGTGTCATCACTTATACTCTTTATACTTTTTTCACATTGGAAATTATATGAAAATTGATTATATTCCAGTATTTAATAATTTTTACAAATTAAAATTAAAGCTTTCTAGGGTTTTAACATTCTCGTGGAAGTTAATGTAGATGGTTTAAAAATTTAAGAAATTGAGATTGTTATTAAACGATTTATAATTATTTATCCAAAAAAGAGAACATCACTTACCATAGTAGTGTAAGTTTATAATGGGTTTTCTTCATCCTGGTCTTTTTCTCGCTTTTTTTTCTTAGGATCTTCAAAAAATAAAGACTTCTTAATTTTAAACTCAATTTTACGTAAGGTATCTTGTAGATCCAAAGTATCATAATCTTTCATTAGTAAATCAATCAAACCACTCTTTACGGCTTCCAAATTATCTACGGCCCATTGATAATATGCACTGTCTGGCTCTAAAGCTATATTTAAAACCTCGAATAACCCTTGAAGTGCATCTCTTACCTTATCATAGTAATCGAAAATATCCTCAGAATCATCTTCGTTTTTATCAGTCAAATAATCTCAATAAGATTATATTCAAGATATTATATAAAACCATTTTTAAGAAAATAAAAGATACCTATTAAGATACATAAAAAAAAAAAGATTAGCCTAGTGTTATTTTAAGTCGATTTAGCATTGTTATTACAAATAGTGATGTGTCCTCACTTATGAACAATGTATTCTTTATATAATTCTGAAGTAGCTCCTTCAATTCCAAGTAATAAAATTCCTTATTTAAAGCGCTTGGATCTTCCTTGATGCTTGCTTTATTTAAATGAAGAGATACCATTTCTTGAAAAACTAATTCCAAGGTTAATTGAATATACGTGTTTTGGAGAAGCGCTTCATCTTTTTCATTTAAATCATAATATTGACCTATACTTTTTTCTCGGATTCTAATAAGACTTATTATATTCTCTTTTAACTCATAGGGTATATACATCTCCCTAATTTTAGCAATGATGGAGTCTGAACCAACTGTAATATTGAGAGATGCTATGTATTTCTCTATATATGCTAAAAATCTTATTAAAAATTTAAATGAATCAATCTGAGAATCAATCTCCCACATCTTATATAAAAAACCCCATTTAGATAGATCTAAATCATCTAAAGCCTTTAAAATCCTCTTTTTTAGGTTTTCTATTAGTTCTGAGTTATAATAGTATGCTTCCTTATAGGGTTTTTCAAGATTATAAAATTTATATTCATAACGTTTTCCATTTTCTTTAAATTCTCGTAAGTGAAGGATGGATTTCGGATTTTGGTCTAAAAATTCCTTTTTGCCTATTTCGGCTGCGAATTTAATTATGTAATTACATTCGGGGCAAATGGTAACCCAAGAACGACTAACTATATTCGAAGGTTGAAATCCTCCATTTAAAAACTTTAATTTAAATTTATTTAATATATGAATTGGAGCACTTACTTCGAATTTCGATTTCTCACGATGAAAAAATCTAGGTATGAACTTAGCACTACATAAAGGACACTTAATTTTCTTCTTTTTCATACCGATTTCTTGCTGCATATTAAATTCTTTTAAATCTTCTCAAGTATTAAAAAATGATTATTATTGAAAAAATAAAATAATCTGAAACAAAGGTTAATGTACAAACTCAAAAATTTTTTATAGAGTATTTGAGTTTTTTAGACTTCTAAAAAGCTTAAAAAAAAATAATGCTGCAACGTATGAAATGAAATTTAATTTCTAAAACCCAAGATATTTATGATACAAACCTTTTACATTATTAATGAAGACAGAAAAAGAAAAAGACGACCTTGAGTCGTGCCAATCCACTAATAATCCCAGCGAGTGGAAGGGAAGAACAATAGAAATTGATGACGCTGGGACGGGA
>JBHLOJ010000061.1:2507-7570 GCA_048940605.1 Promethearchaeota archaeon | reverse complement strand
TTGAGTCGTGCCAATCCACTAATAATCCCAGCGAGTGGAAGGGAAGAACAATAGAAATTGATGACGCTGGGACGGGAGATCTCGTTGGAGATGCCTTTATTGGCTTTCGAGACACGGAAACTGGAAAGATAATATTTCAATCTGTTCCCGTAGGACTCTATAATGAAGATAATAAAGACGATGATCGCCCAAAGAGACATATAGTAGATGTAGTAAAGAAAGGTCTTAGAGCACTTAATCACAGCAAAGGAGATAGGATACTTCTTTGTAGGGGTGATTGTTTCGATCTTGTTAGAGATTATTTTAAGGAGAATAATATATACTATGAGCCTGCTATCATCGAAGGTGAACTCCAAAACGCTGTGGAAGGAAGATATGTCCAACACCTTAGAAAACTTGGGATAACTTCTCGTAACCTTACAGAAGAGTCTGGTGCGAAAAGATATTTTATTTCATTTAATTGGGTTTGTCGAGATTTTCCAAATCGTGAATGTTTCGTTAAGACGGGATTCCCATCTTGGAAAAAGAAATGGAGAAAGATTGCCCAAAAGAGATATGAAAAATATCAAAGAAATAAGACCAAGGATAGCATTAAGAAAAGGGCAGATAAAATATATGAACTTATGCTTGAGAAGCCTATCTCTGTAAGGAAATCTAGGTCTAAAGATCAATAAGATGTAAGACACTTATTGTTTTTATGTTTAGTAAAAGGTAAAATTATTACATCAAAAAGCTTTTTTTTAATATTATATGATTAATTTCCTTTTGTAGGAGCAAAAGGAGGTTTAAAATGGAACGAGTTATAGTTTTCATAGACAACAGCAATATTTTCAAGGGCTTTAGGAAGTATGACATCAAGGCTGATTATGAAAAGCTGAAGAATACGATAATAGGAGACAGAGAATTACATGGTATATTGTTATATGAAGGTGTCGTGTATCCTATGAGCCCTGAGAAGAAGAGTTGGTATGAAGAGTTAAGAAATCGAAGTGGTTATGAAATTAAAGCGAGTTTTGATAAGATAGCATCAGGTGGATTTATTGAAAAGAAGGTTGACATCAAAATTGCAATTGATATTATCTCTCTAGCATATGAAAATGCCTATGATACAGCAGTGTTGGTATCGGGAGATGGAGATTTTGTACCCGTTGTAAAGAAAGTAAAGGAAATGGATAAAAATGTGGAAATTTGGGCCTTTAAATACTCATTAGCAAACACATTAAAGGAGGAACTAAGCCGAGAGAATATCTATTACCTTGATGACATCTTGAGTGATATAGAAATATATTAACCTTGTATTATAAAGATCTATTAATTTGTGCAAAAAAACAATCTATTTATAATGAAAATTATCATTCTCTAGGAGATTTTTATATGACGGTGAAATATATTATATTATTCACATTTTAAAAACGAACTGAGAATTTTGAAGTCAAAAAAAAAGTTATTAACTTTATTAATATTTATTTCTGGTTTTGGTTTTGTTTGTATTCCCTTTTTTGACATTTTTGGTAATGATTATAACAACCTTAATGATAATATACAAGATGAACATTCCGAGATTCAGAAAAAACCGAGAATATCCACAATACAGATAAAAAATGAAACTATTAGTAATAATGAGACATGGAGTGGAAATATTCTTGTAACTAAAAGCATTACAATCTTGAAGGGTGCAACACTTACTATTTCACCAGGAACAATTATCAAATTTAAACACTATAGAGGTTATAAAGAACCTCATTTAAGGTTAAGTCTTTTTGTATTGGGTACTATAAAAGCGTTAGGGGCATCAGATCAGCAGATATGGTTTACGTCCGATGCCGAACCGCCAATTAATGGAGATTGGGATGGTATATATATGAATGGTACGGCTAGTTCTGTATTTAATTATACTATAATAGAATATGGACTTGTAGGAGTCGTCCAATTTCATTCTGAATCGATAGTTGCTAATTCAATAGTTAGATGGGTTAATACAGAAGGCCTCTATGCTGAATATTCTACTGTAGATTATGTAAATAACACATTATATGGAAATGGATATCATGAGATTGCTTTAGAACAGTTCAATAATGCAACTGTGAGGAGGAATATATTTAAGAATGGAATAGTAGCGTTTCATTCAGAAAATTCTGAAGTAAATCTTAAGAGAAATTACTTTGTTAATTATAGCGGGGATATTGTATCGATCGCAGCTCATACAAATGCTACTTTAGAGGAAAATATTTTTGATCCGTCATTACCTTATCCACGAGTCACTGTAACTCCAAATTCAAATGTAACACTAATTAATAATGATAATGGAACGGTAATCACCTTACCTATCCCTGTATTTGATTACCAAGATTTACAAAATTACACTTTGGGGTATATTCCAGGTGATCCATTAGACCAATATAATTATGTCTATGATCAAATAGATGAAACACGAAGCGTTATCAAAAGAATTGGGTTAGGCTTAAGTTTTGGGTGGGCATTGGAGCATGCGATGGGGTATCTTTGGAGATTTGATTTTTGGAGCCTTCCGATTGGAAGTTCTCAAAACTTTATTCGAATGGAGCCAGAAACAGGAAATTATATCGAAATCCAAAACGACTTTATTGAAAATGCACGGGGTTTGGCATGGGATGGTGAGTACTTCTTTGTTTATGACCATAGTCAGCTTAAGATTTTCAAGTTTTCGATTTCTGGTGGTGCAATAGTAATAAATGATTCATTTGATCTACCAAAAAAGGAAGAAGGTGGTATACAGGGATTAACTTCTGATGGAAATTTTCTATATCTTCCCAGTAGGGGAGGGGCTTTGGTGAGGAAAATTAATAAAACTGGTGCCATAATAGAAGAAATTCAAGTTCCTGGAGATGGAATTAGCGGAGGTTTAGTATGGACAGGTTCACATTTCTGGGCGGTGACAGGCAGTGGAAATATATCTAAATATACTCACGATTGGCAGAGTGTAGGTCAGATTTATCCTGTTGCTGATGGTACATGGGCACTTGCTTGGGATGGGGATTATATTTGGTCACTTCAGAGAACTTGTGAAAGTTGGGAAGATAAAAAAATGTTTCAAATTGAACCTTTAATCTCAACTAATACAAGCTATATTGTAATAAAGGAAGATACTCCCTATACGATAGTCATCAAATCTAATTCATCTGATTATGGGCTTCGATTTAATGAATCAAAGAATGAGATATCATTTGAGATATATGGTCGAGATGGTACTACAGGTTATTGTGATGTTTTAATACCTAAGGCTGTTTTGCTTGGACCATATGCAGCATCGATAGATGGGACAGAAATTCCCATAAATATGAGTGATAGAGGAATACATGTTTTACTTCATATCGAATATGAACATAGCTATCATGAAATCAAAATTTATTTAACAAATGAATCAACTAAGCCAACTATCTCTTGGATTCATATTCTTCCATTAACCTTAATATTCATGGTGCTCCTAAGTATTTGGGTCCATCACCGAAGACAAGAAGATGCAAAATCCCAATCATAGAGTTTCGAAAATTTTAATAAATACATAAAAGATATATAAAATTTTGCAGAGTTTAAAGATGGATGAAAAATTTGACGTAATTGTGGTGGGTGCTGGTTTTGGGGGTCCTGTTGCGGCGAAAATATGTGTAGAAGCAGGATTGAAAACTCTAATTATTGAAAGGTCTGAGAATGTAGGAGATAAGGTTATTTCTGGATTAACCATTCCATTTTATGGCTTTTTATTTGGACCAGATTTTATTAGAGATGGTAATCCTCCATTTGAACGTCCTGCTGATGGAATAATAAATTACATTATAAAGGATATAGACAAAGGAGATATTGAGATTGATGATTCTTTAAGAGTTCCAAAACCGTTTTCTCCTATAGTTGCTTTTGGGTATAATGCGTATTGTAAACCATTTTGTGAATGGGAGGTTAAGAAAGCAGTTGATGCAGGTGCTTTTTTGAGGACTTCAACAACTGTAATAGATGTTATAAAAGAAGACAACTGTATTACTGGAATAATTACAGACAAGGGAGAGAGAATACGAAGTAAAATCGTTATAAACGCAGAGGGTTCGAAAGGATTATTAGCAATAAAGGCAGGTATTAGAGAAAAATATCGTCCTGAAACAATATCGTTAGCAGACACATATGATTATGTCATGTCGAAAGATGCTATTGATAAAATTTTTGGTCATTCTGTGAAAATGTGTTGGGGTTGGGATGAACAACGAATAGCACCTCCACTTGGATACGGAAATGGCTTAATGATTTGGCCCTATCGAAATAGTCTTCATTTTATGCAAGATCAGTGTTTAAGAATGGATAAAAAACAAGTGCCAAATTTAAATAAACTCTTTAAAGAGTACCATGACAATATTACTCAAAAATTACCTTGGTGGAAAAACCTAGTTGAACCTCATGCTAAATTAAGAGCAAGGATGTGGGCTGGATTTGAAATATATGTTGGTTTGAATAAGAAACTACGTAGCATGTCCAATCATACAGACGGAATGATATTGATTGGAGATGCGGCCGGACTTGAAAGTACAGAATTATGTGACGGAGTTCCTGCAGCATGGTTTTCAGCAGAAATAGCTGCTAAGGTGGCAATTGAGGCAATCTCCATGAATGATACCTCTAAATCATTTTTAGAAAAATATGACAGAAAAATAAAGAGTCATCCCATAATCCAATGGTCGATTTCAGGGAGAAATAGATATGATTTACGAATTGCTCAAAAAGAGCACAATTTGAAAAAACTAAGAAAATACATTCATAATGGGTGGGGTTTAGGATCATTAACTCACTTTATGACTCCCTTTTTTAAAGCCCTTCTTTCCTACGTAAATAATGATCCAACAATTATAACTAAATGGATTAAAATGTATTTCAGGTATTATCAAAATTGGATTTATGAATGTTATGATTACTCCACGAAAGGTAAATTTGGTACGATAAGTTCTAAAAAGCTTAAAAAAATGGAAATTAAATTCACACGATATTTAAGATTAATAGATACTCTCTTAATATCATTAGCTAAGAAAAAAAAGCTGATTTCT
>JBHLOJ010000061.1:0-2407 GCA_048940605.1 Promethearchaeota archaeon | reverse complement strand
AGAAAAAAATGAAAAACTGGTTAATTTACAGAGGATTTAAATATTTATATTATTATGTGGATCCTTGAACTAATTTTCTTCAAAAATGTTGTATTTATGAAAAATTTAGGAAAAGGGTTGTTGGTAGTTTTAATCGGTTTTGGGATAGTAGCCACTCTTGATTTAATTAATTTTTTTCCTGAGGGGGCAAATTCAAAAGATTTTGATGCTACTGACGAGAAAGAACAAGAATTACCAAGTAAGGATAAAATTAAGATAATTCCAGCTGCTTTTGATATTGATCCTGATAAATTTAATTCTAAAAGTAAAGGAAAGTGGGTTACTGCTTACATCGAATTGCCTATTAAATATGAGATAACTACTATTGTATTTAACCAAATATTATTAAATGGATTGATATCTCCTGAAGTGAGTCATTATAAAATAGGTGATAATGACAATAATAATATTCCTGATTTAATGGTAAAATTTGATAGAAGTGCTGTAAAAAGTTATCTTGAAGCCGCAGAATCCTGTGAACTTACCATCACAGGGAAATTAGTTGATGGAAATAAATTTGAAGGCACTACTGTAATAGAATTACTACATTTTTAGGGTTATAAATTAATAAAGGAAAATAGGATTAATTAAGATTGGTATGTATGATGTAATTTTCAAAGTTGTTATTTTCGGAGATACTGGTTGTGGCAAAACAACACTAAGAAAGAGATTCATGACTAACGTATTTGTATCAAATTCGCGTCATACTATTGGAGTTGATTTTGAAACTAATATCTTACACATCAGTGGATTAGAGGTAAAATTATTGATATGGGATTTTGCCGGTGAAGAAAGGTTTCGGTTTATTTTTCCTCAGTATTTATATGGTGCTATGGGCGGTATTTTATTATATGATATAACAAACTACTCCACTTTTTCTCATATTAGCGATTGGCTATCAGTTGTTAAGGAAACAAATCAAAGGTTTCCAATTATTTTACTAGGAGCCAAAAATGACCTAGATAATTTTAGAGAAATTCCTTTTAAAGATGGATTGAGAGCTTCTCTATCAATGGGTTTAGATGAATTTATCGAATGTTCCAGTAAAACTGGTGAAAATGTTAAAGAATCATTCATAACACTAACTAAAATAATGTTAGATAAAATGATCACTAATAAAAAGATGCAAAGTATTGTAGCATAAAAAATAAAAAAAAGTGAGCTTATTAACTCGTTGTGGCAAAACCGAAGAATACGAATATTATGATACCCATTGTAAGGCTCATAAATCCATAGAGGTAATAGGCTCTAAGGTATTTATCACTTAGAAACATTAGATCCGTCATATACCAACTCACACAGCCTCCAATTCCCCATATAACGATGTCTGTGATAATATTTGCAGCACTATCAAATTTCGCTTTAATATCTACGACATAAAGAATAGTATTTTCAATAACTTCCCATAATCCAGCAATAACAATTACAATAATCCAATAAATGATAAAGCTTTTAACTTCTGGTTCATTGATGGGATCTTTTGGGCTATTAGTTAAATTTTTAATAATCCAACCAATTGTGAATGCAACAACGAACAGTGCAACACCCCATAGGAAATGTCCCAATGACCAATAATCAAATGAAGCAATTGAGACATCTGACTGGTCTAATGCTAATGGAACAACACCAAATACGGCAGCAATAAGAGCAGTAGCAATCGCTATTACAATTAATCCTAACATTATTAAGAGAGGTATTATACTTTTTTTCATTATTAATCTCACATAATTATTTCATTTAAATTAGAATTTCATTAATGTTAACTCCCAATAAGACTCCCTTTAATATATAACTTAACTTTTATGAGGAAGGATTTCTTCCCTACTTATTATATTCTAAATCAAAATTTATTATAAAATGGTTATACGGACAGATTAATAAGTAGATGATGCATTCGTATAGTCCTTATTTTAATATTAAGGTATCGAAAGCATAAGTTCAGAAATTTCAGGGAGTAAATTCAATCAGATGTGAATACTTTTATAGTTTAATTCTTTAAAGTAAGTTAAGTTTGAACTTAATTTTATTAAGAGATTTAAATCTATTTACATTAAAAATTCATAAGCATAACAAATAGTATAAAAATTAAAAGTAAGAAAAATAAAATGTCAGATGAAGAGCTGAGAGATCAAATTAATAAGATCGCAGTTGAAATAGAAAAAATTGAAGTAACAGCAAAACAGAAAGAAACCTATATCAAAAGTCGAATTGAAGAAGATTTTAGCCCTAAAATAAGTGAAATTGAATCAAATTTGCAGAGTTACCAAGCAACGCTTAATGATCTTAATGAAAAATTCGATGATTTAAGCTCAAAAAGGAAAGAATTAATCTCGATTATAAAAGATTTGGAAAAAAAATATAGTAATTT
>JBHLOJ010000060.1:0-20859 GCA_048940605.1 Promethearchaeota archaeon | reverse complement strand
AAGAGAGATTCAATCCATATCTGAAGAATTAGAATATAAGCAAGAACAATTTGAAGAAGAAGCTTATGTAGAGGAAGAAGAAATAGAAGAGAGGGAAATAAAAGAAAAAATATATCCAGAAAATTTAAATCCACCAGCAACTTCTGTTGCTACTAAAAAGGTAAAAGTTGGAGGTTTTTTCGGTAAGGAAATTGAGATTAAGTTGAAAAAAGAATTAGAGACTCAAAAAGAGACTCAACAACCGATTAGTGAGATGGGAATACCACCTTCTATTACCAACTTAAAGCCACCAAGAAAAAGAGGAACAGGAACAATTAAATTATGTAAAATCTGTGGGGCTACGCTACAAAGTACGAACAATTGTCCGATGTGTGGCGCTAAAGTAGATTAAATACTGAAAGATAGTAAATTTCTAAATCTTCAACTTACATGAAATCTTTAATTTATTAAAATTTTCCCCAGAATAGTCAAAAATTTCTTTTTTTTCCACTCTCCATATTCTCAATTTACTTTAATTACGTTCGCATATAAATTTTAGTTGAAGTTGGTCCAGAGATTGAAAAAGAAGAACTTAGGTTAAAGATTCAGCAAGCAAAAATTTGCTTGCAAGCAAAAAATAAAGATTAATGTATTAAATATTCAATATTTAGATTATTTATGTATAAAAGGTTGGTTCTTTAAATGTTTATGAAAGAAGAATTAGAAAAATTTCAAAAAGATAGACCAAAATCGAAAGAGCTTTGGCAAAAAGCACTTGAAGTACTACCGGGTGGCATATCTCACAATATTAGAACGTTTGGTTTACATTTAATCGGAGGATTCCCAGTATTTATTAAATCTAGTAAAGGCGCACTACTAAAAGATATAGATGATAATGAATATATTGATTGTTGGAATGGACACTTTGCAATGATTTTAGGACATAATCCTCCAGAAGTTCAAAAAACAATAAAAGAATATCTGGTAAAGGGTTGGCATTTTGGGACGAACACTGAGTATCAAGTAAAACTAGCTGATAATATCATTCAGAATAATTGTGGAATTGAAAAAATTAGATTTTGCGTGTCTGGCACAGAAGCAACAATGTATGCATCACGATTAGCTCGAGCGTTTACTAACAGAAGACTAATTGCTAAAGCCAAATTAGGGTGGCATGGTGCAAATGATACTTTATCTTATGATATAGGAAGCTTAGTAAGTAAAGAGGCTTCTCCAGGTTTACTTAAAGCTGAACAAGCAGGGATTATCACATTTCAGATCAATGACGAGAGTACATTTGATTTAATAAAAGAAAATTCTGATCATTTAGCAGCAATAATTTTGGAACCTGTTTTAGGAGGGGGAGGGGGATTTCCAGTTGATTTAGAATTCTTAAAACGGTTGAAAGAAGATGCTGAGCGATATGGAATCCTTCTAATTTTTGATGAAATTATTACTGGATATAGGTTTGTCGATGGCTTATTTCAAAATAAAATCGGTGTGATACCAGATTTAACAACTATGGGGAAAATAATTGGCGGAGGAATGCCAATTGGCGCTATAGGGGGACGACAAGATATTATTGATCAATCAAGTCCTGATACAGTTAATCAAGTGTTAATAGGAGGTGGAACATTTTCTGGATATCCACTAAGTATGATTGCTGGTTTAAAAACCTTAGAAATTCTGAAAAGTTCTCATCAAGATTATGTTCGAATAAATCAAGAAGGTAATACTTTATTAAATAACTTAAATCAATTCTTTAATGAAATGAAATCAAAATTAATAGCTGTGGGCTATAAATCTATAATCATGATCCACGCTCTTTCAAAATGGATTGAAAATCCTTCAATGCAAGATTTATTTTTATTTAAAGATAGAAAACGAGAAGCATTACTTCAATTGGCTCTTTTTAATCGAAATATTTCTGGATTACATGGTCTAGGTTCAATATCTATGGCGCATACTCACGAGAATATAATAAAGATCCAAGAGGTCGTTGAGGAAATTGCTCATCCTGTTTCCCAATCAGAAGTATAGTAAATCCGAAAAAGCTAAAGTACTATTGATATTTTAGTAATTATTTAAAAATTTTTTTTAAACAAGGTTATTTTATGAAAAATCAATTTAATATTATTCAAGTAGGATTTGGACCTATGGGAAAGATTATAGCCACACTTCTTCTCCAACGGAAAAATCTCAGATTGAGAGGGGTTATCGATATAAATCCTCAACTTGTCGGTAAAAAATTAAGTGAGTTTCTTGATATTAGTAAAGATTTAGATTTAACTATTGAATCTAATTTGGATTCGGTTCTTTCAAGAGATAAAGTTGATGTTGTTATAATCGCTACATCTTCTTCTTTGGAAAAAATAATACCAACTATTGAAAGTGCTGTTAAATCAGGAAGTAATGTGATTTCGATCTGTGAAGAACTCTCTTTTCCTTTTCAATATAATATAAAATTTGCTAAAGAATTAGATGCACTCGCAAAAATTAATAATGTCACAATCGTCGGAACAGGTATTAATCCCGGTTATCTTATGGATCTACTTCCTATTGTGCTTACAGCCCCATGCCAGAGCTTTAAGTCGGTTAAAGTAACAAGAATGATGAATTCGGCTAAAAGAAGAGTACCTTTCCAAAAAAAAATAGGAACTGGTTTGAGTGTTGATGAGTTTCATTTAAAAATTAGTAATAAAGAAATAACAGGTCATGTTGGATTAACACAATCAATTCAGATGATTGTGTCTGCTCTAGGTCTAAATTATGACGAATTAATTGAATTACCACCAAAAGAAATAACAACTCCTGAAGAATTCACTACATCTTATGGCGAAACAGTACCAAAAGGATATGTATGTGGCTTGCAAAGTCAAGCTTATGCAAAAAAAGAAGGTAAGGAGCTTATTACTTTAGATTTTATAGCATATGCAGGAGATCATGAGGAATTTGATAGTATTATAATAGAGGGTGTCCCGAGAATAGAACAAAAAATCATTGATGGAATTCATGGAGATTTAGGAACTTCAGCAATGGTCGTTAATTTAATACCAAGGGTTATAGAATCTCGATCAGGATTGCTTACTATGAAAGATCTTCCTGTACCTTGTAATACTGAAAATATATGGAAATCTTAAATCGTTTATATGAAATTAAGAAAAACGTAACAAACAATAGATATAAGATAATAATTAAAATCCAGTACTGATTGGGTAATATATTATTATAGCTAATATCGCTGACATTGGAAAGGTTAATAACCAAATCGCTACAATTCTCCATAATCCTTTCTTCATTGGAGTATTACTAGCTTTAGACAGACCTACTAAAGATGCTACTAGCATGTGAGATCCAGAAAGAGGTATTTTTTGGATGGTTCCAATAAGCATAACGGCTGCTGTTGGTACTTGTGCTGCAAAGGCGGTACTCGGTCGAAGTTCTGTCATTCTGCCTAAGTTTTTTATAACAATCCTTCCTAATACTACGATACCAATAGCTAAGCTAACTCCAGTAATAGCTAATAATGCTGTTGGATTTAGATCTCCTCCTACTCCAAAAACTATCCCAACCGCATTAGAACTATCATTTCCTGCTCTTGAGAAAGCGGTAATACATATTACAACTAAAATTATAAGCGCGTATCTATTTTCCGATCTTTCAAAATCCTGAAATCCATTTAAATGTTTAATTTTATGTCTATTAAGCACGATAACAACTAGATATGTTATTATAAAGCCAACTATAGGAGACAATAACCACCATATGCTCATTCCTAAAATTGTTCCCCAATCCACCCCATTTCCACCACCTAATTGTAAACCTAATCCCATAATTGCACCTATTGTGGCATGGGTAGTTGAAATGGGGAGTCCTAAGGCGCTAGCTAAAATTAACCAAATCGTTGTTGAGATTAGAATCGTTAACACAACAGCGTTTTGTTCAATCCCCTCTGCATCATAATCTATTAAAAGAATATCATCACCTATAGATTTTGCAACTCCTTCTCCTAATAAAAGTGCCCCTAAAATAGCAAAAATCGTTGCTAAAATGAGAATTTGTTTCATATTCAGAATTTTTGAGCCATAAATTGGAGCAAAGCTCTCGTCGTTTGCTCCAATGGCAATAGCAATTAATACGGATATTATAAGAAATATTGTAAGTATTACAGCAACATCCATGATATATTTTACTCCTTATATAGGACAATTTTTTTATTTACTTGGATATTTAACGATTAAACTTCTTAGAAAATCGCTTATTTCTTCAGCTCTTATGATCATATCAAAGATTTTTATACAAATTTTGGATGTAAGATATACTCTAAGGGAATTCTCTTCCGGTTTCTGGTATAATATATTTAAAATTTTATATTTGGCTTCACGAGCATTACGTTTTAGGGTCTCAACTTCAAAACTCTTTTGATAAGCAGTTTTAAAATCGGTTTCCATAAGATTTACCATTTCTACTAAAATCTCTATTGTCTTTTGATACAAATCATTAATTGATTTCATTTCTTTTTTTATATCATTAAAAAGTTCAAAAGGGAATACTTTTAATCCTCTTGCAAGTTCTTCCGAATTATCTGATACAATATCCAAATATTTAATTAATCGATAACGATCTTCGACCAGAAATGGAAGAGCTCGCTTATCTTTATAAAGAACATTAATATAGTTCTCTTTAGCCTGATCAGCATTATGTTCACATTGAATAACGTCATCCAATTTCTTTTTATTCATTTTCCCGTCGATTAGATCATTTATACAATCATGGAGTAAGTGTGATCCTTTTAAAACTTCCGAATGAAATTCTTTAGCAGCATTTTGCATTTGGGCTTTCTTATCAGCTTTAAATTTTAAATCTAGTTTCATTTAATTCACATTAAGAATTAATTACTAAATGTTATGATAATCACACATATTGTTTATTTCTTAAAAAAAATTCCATTTTTTAATTAATATAATACTTTTTAGACATAATCAAAAGTAATATTATGGACTTACAATTCTACTCTATAAAATATATAAAAACCTATTTTGCCATTTCTTGAAATTAAACTCGGAGAGATAATCTTCGATCCAAAAGTTCAAACTTATTGTATAAACCCTAATTTTAGGTGTCCTAACTATGGACATTCTTGGGCTTGTCCTCCTGAAGCACCATATTTGAAAGAATTTCTATCAAAATTCAAAGAATTTTTCCTCATTTATTATGAATTAAATCTAAATACATATTTGAAAGAAGAAAAAGACAAAAACGAAGATTTAAGTGAGGAAAGTATAAAAAATAAACTTTACACGGCAGGGTTTTTAAGAAATAAATTGGAAAAAGAGATTTACATGTTTCTGGAGGAAAACCAAGGAAAATATAAAGAAAAATTCATTTTATGGGATGGATATTGCCGTGTTTGCTCTAATAACGAGGATAAAGGATGTACCTATGATAGTGGGAAACCCTGTAGATATCCTAACAAAAAACGTTATTCTATGGAAGCTGTAGGCATAGATGTTACAACTACAGTTACCAACCTTAAGCTTAATATCGAATGGCCTCCAACTAATTATGTCTACCGTTTTGGGTTAATATGTTTTAGATAATAAAGAGTCCCCAACTCATTTTATACAAATTTTATTAATAAAAACTGGACTCCAATTTTTATTTATTAGTTTAATTACTATTTTTATATAAGAATAAATATGAATGTTGATTGGAGTCTATTTCAAACTGGTTGGGATTATATATGGAAAGATCCCATTGGATGGTTTTTAGAATTACCTTTACTTAACCAAATTTTAATCCTTATTGGTATTGTTATACTTTCTATACTTGCTATAGTCTTAGTTTACTATGTTTTGAAGGGTGTAGCATATTTATTATATTATCTGTTTAAAGGATTATATTACCTTTTTAAAGCCATTTTTCTTGGTCTTTATAAATTATTTGAAGCATTATACTATGCTATTACTGGAAAATCTAAAAAAAAGGGAGAAACTCCACCACAAACTCACGAAATTTCAACAATTCCTCCTCACCAAGTACCAACTCTAATCGAAAGAAACGAAATAAGTATTCCTAGCTACTGTACTGAGTGTGGACAAAAAATAACGAAATCAATGGAATCTCTTCTAATCTCAAGAGGAATCGCTTTTTGCTTTTATTGTGGTAAGGGATTTAAATTAAAAATAGCTGAAAGCTCTAATTTTTAAGAATTTTTAAAAAAAATAAAAACAAAAAACCAAAATTTAAAATATATTTTCATCTAACACAATAGTTTCAGTTCTATCAGGGCCAATTGAGATCATAGCGATGTCTGTTTCCAATTCTTCTTTTATCGCTTGAATATACACTTTCATTGTATCTGGTAAAGCGTCATAACCTTCTAATGCTATTTCTAACCACTGATCTCGCGTCAATTCCTCCCACCCTTTGAAAGTTTTATATATCGGTTTACAATTTTCAATTATTTCATGGTGTATCGGCCAACTTTCAAGAATTTCTCCTTCTAGCTCATAGGTAGTACACATTTTTATAGGATTAATTCCCTGCAAAGCATCTAAAAGAGTAATCACGATTTTATCTATCCCATTAATCATTATCCCATACTTTATATTGAAGAGATCTATCCATCCTACTCTACGTGGTCTTCCTGTAACTGTCCCATATTCACGACCTTGCTCTCGAATTTTTTCAGCAGTGTTATTAAATAGTTCTGTAGGAAACTTTCCAGCTCCAACGCGTGATGTATAAGCTTTTATAATTCCTAATATTTTTTTTATTTTTTTAGGAGGAATACCTGTACCTGCAGAAATTCCTAGTGCATTCGAGCTAGAAGATGTACCAAAGGGATAAAACCCATGATCAATTCCTAAAAGATTTCCCTGAGCTCCCTCAAACAAAACTTTTTTCCCTTCATCAATTGATTTATTTAAATAATAAGCAGAATCAATTACATATGGTTTAAGCTTCTCCCCATATTTTTTATATTCTTGATATATTGATTCAAAAGATTCATCCCAATTTGGATCATAAGTATTGATAAGTTTTTTTTTAATTTCATAGAGTTTTTTTAATTTTGGTTTTAGAAATTCCGGGTTTATTAAGTCAAATACTCGAATACCCCAGCGTGCAGCTTTATCTGAATATGTAGGACCAATGCCTCTTTTGGTCGTACCCGCACTATATTCACCTTTTGATTCTTCTTCCAGACCATCCAAAATTCGATGGAACGGAAAGATCACGTGTGCGGTTGAACTTAATTTTAAGTTTATCTTTTTACCAAGTGTTTTTAAATTATCTATTTCTTCGAGCAAGACCTTAGGATCAACAACGCATCCATTCGCAATAACACATTCTTTTTCTAATGGAGCTCCACTGGGAATAAGTTTGAATTTGTATTTAATTCCATCAGCCTCAATTGTATGACCAGCATTATCTCCACCGTTATATCTAACAACAACATCTGCTTTCTGCGCTAAATAATCAACAAATTTACCTTTCCCCTCGTATAGGGCTAACATGCGATCTGCATTGCTAAACTCCCCACGAGAGGCCTATTACGGCAATGTTATCACTCATAAATCTTTTCCACTGACATTTTTTTTAAAATTGTATCACTTAATTTAATCCAAAAAAGAGTATTATAAACAGTTTAAAAAATTTTTGGTATAAAGAAAATGATATGTAATGATTTTTATATATGAATTTTCATTAGAGACATAACCTTGTTTTAATAGGCTATTAATAATTAACAAACACCCTTTAGAGAGATTATTTCTTTCAAGACGTCGAAAAAATGCTGAAAAAAACCATTTTATTTGATGTTGCTCATAATGAAATGTTAAATATTGATGATAAAGAATTTTCTGAATTCTTAAATCTACTAAGTAGATTGGATATAAACATCAAAAAGAACAAGAACGAACATCTTATAAAAGAAATTGTAAGAGATGTGGATCTTATAGTCATAGGGAATCCTATTGATGATTTCTTTTCAACATCTGAGATTAAGGTTATTGTAGATTTTGTCAGATCTGGAGGAGGGTTGTTGTTATTGAGCGAATATGGCTCTGATTACCTTCAAAAAACCAATATAAATGATATTTCTGGAAAATTTGGAATTAAATTCGAAAAAAATCTTATTAAAGAAGTAAATCAGGCAAATCAAAATTGTACAAGCATTTTACATATTCAAGATTTTTTAAAACATCAAGTAACAAAACATATTAGGGAGATGAAAATAGGAGGAACATGCTCTCTGTTCTTGAGTAAAGATGCTAAACCACTGTTGCAATCCAATGAAGAATCTTGGTCAGAGATATTTAACAGCTCTACTGAACAGTGGGTTAAAGAAGGTGAAGAAAAAAAGCAAATCATCGCAGCATATACTGAATTTGGACAAGGTAAGGTCATTGCAATTGGAGATATTGATATTTTTACCTCGGATTCAAATATAGGTTCAAATTCTTTTGACAATCAAAGATTTATACAAAACGTAATTAATTGGTTAATCGAACCAGTTAGCGAATCTAAGGTTATGACATTTATTTTGAATCAAATTGGGGATCTCCACTTCGAAATTAGAGAAACAAATAAAGTAATAAATAATATTATCGAAACTATGACTATTTTAGAAAAAAGGATAAGTTATTTGGAAGAGCAATCTCAAGGATATTCTCAAACTGATAATCCTAAAAAAAGCAGCGAGGAGGAATCATTACAAGAAGAGTAGCGCATTAATAAATAAGGAGTAAGCCTAATCCAAGTTATACACCATTATAATTAAATATTAAAAACTTAGATTTTTATAATACTAAATTATCAGTTTTCAATCTAATTAGATATATTAAGAATAAATATAATTATGCCATTAAAAACACCAGAGGAATATTTGGAAAGTATTAAAAGACCTGTAAATTTGTATATGTTTGGAGAAAAGGTAGAAGAGTTTTGGAATCACCCTATTATTAAACCTTCAATTAATACAGTAATGAAAATCTATGAATTGGCGCAAATGGATGAATATAAAGATATTATGACGGCAACTTCTCATTTAACAGGTGAAGTAATAAATCGATTTACCCATATACATCAATCTGTTGATGATTTGATCAAAAAAGTAAAAATGCAGAGGCTTTTAGGGCAGTATACGGCATGTTGTTTCCAACGATGTGTAGGATTTGATGCTGGAAACGCATTATATAGTGTAACTTACGAAATGGATAAAAAATATGGAACCGAATACCACGATCGATTTAAAAAATTTTGGATTGAAGTACAAAATCAAGACTTAATGGTTGATGGCGCAATGACTGACACTAAAGGAGATCGAAGCAAAAGACCGAATCAACAACCAAATCCTGATGCATACCTTCATATTGTTGATGAATCTGATGAAGGCATTATAGTTCGAGGAGCCAAAGTTCATCAAACAGGATATTTAAACTCTAATAGAGTAATTGTAATGCCAACTTTAGCTATAAGACCTGGTGAGGAAGAATATGCTGTGAGTTTTGGCATAGATACGAATGCTGAAGGAATAACTTTGGTATATGGAAGACAGTCATGTGATACCCGAAAAATGGAAGAAGGAAAATTAGATATTGGAAATTTTAAGTATGGTGGACAAGAAATCTTTGTTATTTTTGAAGATGTATTTGTACCAAACGAAAATATTTTTATGAAAGGGGAGATTGAGTTTTCTGGAGAGCTAGTTAACCGCTTTGGAGGATTTCATCGCCAATCTTATGGAGGTTGTAAAGTTGGAGTGGGAGATGTTCTTATTGGTGCTGCTGCTTTGATTTCCGAATATAATGGAACAGAAAAAGCATCACATATTAGAGATAAACTTGTTGAGATGGTACATTTAAATGAAACACTTTATAGCTGTGGGATTGCATGTAGTTCTTTAGGATTCCAGAGAGAGGCAGGAAATTATGAAATGGATATGCTTTTAGCAAATGTATGCAAACAGAATGTTACAAGATTTCCATATGAAATTGGGAGACTAGCAGAAGATATAGCTGGAGGAATTATATGTACATTGCCTTCTGAAGCTGATTTCAAATCGAAAGAAGTTGGACCATTATTAGAGAAATATCTTGTTACCTGTGAAGGTCTATGTGCTGAAGATCGTTATAAAGTATTACGATTCATTGAAAATTTAACCATGGGTGTTTCTTCTGTCAGCTATAAAACAGAATCAATGCACGGTGCAGGTTCACCAATGGCACAGAGAATTATGATTTCACGCCAATCAGATTTACAAGAAAAGAAGAATTTGGTTAAAAAGATTTTGGATCTCGAATAAGATTTTAGGCCTATACAGTTTGATGTCAAACTTATTTAGATGATTGTAATTTTATCCACTTTTACGGGAAAAGAGGCGAAAGGCCATACTTGCCCGTGCTGAATTGAACCAAAATAGACTTTTGATTTATTTGAACTCATAATTACACTTTATATACTATTTTTCTAAGGATTTATACTCAAAATTATTCATTGAAATTAAATTTGGGAGTTATTAATTTTACCATAATTATTTTAATTTTCGATACTTCTTTTATAATAACACGTAGGAAAAATAATAAAAAATAAGAAAGTAAAATTTGTTATGGCACGTTGTCCAGAATGTGGAGGTTTTATGAAATACCAATCAGCTATTAAACAAATTGTTTGCCAATCATGTGGATTATCCTTAACTCGGCATGAACTTGATAGATATTGGAAAAAAGTAAGGGATGAGAATATTAGTGATTTAGATGAATCACAACGCAAAAGAAATAGACGTAAAGAATGGTTAGATTGGTATTCTTCCTCGAAAGAATCTAAGGAGCAAGATTATTAAGGATATATACGTAAACAATATCCTAATTATAAGAGAAAGATATAAAGGTTAAAAAATCTCTAAAGTATTCTTATTTTTATTATTCAATTAGTATCAATTAATGAGGAAACATCCTCTCAAAAATATCCTCTAATAATTCAGCTAATTTTCTTGCTGGAATATCTAGCAATGTTATTTCTAAATGCCTACCACGTGTAGCATCTTCTATCCTAACAGTTTTAGAAGCAATAATTTTAAGTTGGTTTAATTGTCGAACATATTTTCTAAAACTCATCTTTACATGAGGCTCTATTGAATAACCTTCACAGAGGGATTGATATTCCTCATATGTATCATCTACTAAAGCAAATGGAGTACCATTATTAATTAACGTTCTTACTATTCCATATAATGCCAAAAGCTCTTGATCCTTTAAATCATCGATAATATCTGCTCTAAATGTAGGGTAGACATCATCAGAAGCTTCTCTAATTATATCAGCAGTAATATTTTCTAAACCCTCCTTATCACAATACAATCCACTTTTTCTTATTATTTCTATACCATGCCTCATGTTTTTATTCTCAACTACGATCTGAGCTACCATACCTAAAAGCTCTTGGTCTATTACGTACTCTTTTAAAGCTACCTCACTTCGATATACTAATATTTTCATAGATTCTTCGTAATTATAAGGTTTTAATGAGATTTTTTCATTTAAACGACTTAAGATTCTTTCGTTTTCAATTCGCATCCAATCTGTGCCCCTACAAACTAACAACAGTGATAATTTTGCATTTTGATGACCAAACGTCTCTGCAATATTCAAGAAAGCTAAAACTTCTTCTGGTTTTAAGAGGTGCACCTCATCAATAATTAATAACATATACCCGTTATCTCGAATCAATTTGGTAAGGATTAACTTTAAGGCTTCGTCGTCACTGTAGCCACGTCCACTCCCATGCGTGTATTTAGCGAGGAGCTCTCTGATAATCTTACTTTTAGAGCGGAAATTAATGCAATCGAAATATTCCACGAATAATTTAACATCTTTCTCTATTGCAACTGTTCTAAAATTTCTGCCAAAATAACGGGCAGTACAAGTTTTTCCAACTCCTCCTTTACCTAATATAATGCAATTAATTGAAGGTTGTTCTTCTTCTTCTAAAATTCTCCTATAATTGACAATTAGTGTACCTAGTGCATCATCTCGACAATACAACTTTTCTGGGACCCAACTTTTATCAAGAGATCCCAATTTTTTAAAAACAGATTTTTTCTTGAATTGTTTTCTAAATGCATCCTCATCCATAATAGATCGAAATAGGTGATTTTAATTAGTATTCTATAAGTAATAATGGTACAAATTAAGTATAAAGTTTGTTATACTTATGAAATTATTTTCTTTCTTTTATAAAATTAATTCTATAAAAAATACTAAAATCCTTTAGAATCTCTCAGAATTATTTAATGGATGCATTGTACTATATGATTGTTTTAATTTTGTAATATCGTTTTTTGCATATATTCGCGTAGTATTTGGGCTTGAATGTCCTAAAATGTCCTGTAATTCACTAATATCCATTCCTGAGCGTCTAAGATGGGTTGCTCCTGTATGTCTAAACACGTGAGGTGTAATAATTTTCGAATCTGGAAATCCACATCTGTCTTTTATATATTTAATATCTGCCTGAACAACTCGAGGGCTTAATTTTTGATTTCTTGTATTTACTAATAAATGTTCTTCAGAATCATAGGATATACGATTACTAAGAGATTCTTTGAAGATCTCTAATGTTTTATGATCTACAGGTACAATTCTTTCTTTATTACCTTTTCCACGTAGGCGTATATATCCCTTTTCGAAATCTATATCTTTTATTCTGATATTGCATAATTCACTTACTCGAGCCATGGTAGAATATAGTAATCTAACGATTAAGTAATAGCGTTGACTCTTTCTTGAATTAAAAAGTTTTCGATCCTTCAATTTTTTAAAAATTATATCAATATCAGATATATTAAGAAATTTAGGTAGACTCTCCTCTAATTTAATCTTTGGAGACTTAATTGTACTCATCGGATTTCTTTCAATAAACTCGTTAAGAGTTAAGAATTTGAAATAAGAACGTAAAGAAGCTATTTTCCGACCAATCCCCTTTTTTGAATATCCCATATCTTTAATTTTTTTTAAAAATAACCTTATTCGCTGCCTTACTATTGGAGAATTCATATCGATATCCCCTACTAGTTTGTTAAATTTTTCAAGATCATACCTATATGCTTTAATTGTCGATGAGGTACATCCTTCTTCTACTTCTTTTGAGATCAAAAAATCTTCAATGAAATTTGAGAACTTACACTCTACCATAATGAATACAGTATGATCGTGATATTACATATTTTAATGTAATATCCAAATAATATAATAAAAGAAGTGATTTCTTTTTCCGAAGATATTTTTTCATCCATTTAGATATTGTAAAGAAATAGCAAGATTATAAGTGAAAAAAATGTAGGTATTATTAAACTAAATGTTAACAAGCTTTGTGACACTCTAATAGCTTCTTTAAGTGTATTAATTATTGCATTAAAGTATCCTGGGTTACCCCAGATCTTAACGTTGTGTTCTATTGAGGTATGATAATAAAACTCAACGGGTTCCAAATTGTTTTCAGCTTCTTGAATTAAAAAATCTAATTTTTCTAAAATTTCATTAATTTTTATTTTATCTCCAATAGGGGAATAACCTCTAGCTGAAAATTGTCTTGCTACAGTATGAGAATCCGATGTAGTAATTTCTCCCCTTTCAATTCCTCTGTTTTGTAGCATATTCAGGATATAAGACCGAATGTCTATATATGCATTATTCCCATCGAAATGGATTAAGGCTGTTGTCTGATCGGTAAGCGAGTTTTGAAATAGGTGAACAACAACACCACCTATTCCTATTCCATCTTTTTCTGAATAATTGTTAAATGAATCCTTGGCAACCCCATATAACATCTGAACTTTTTGAGAATTTTGAACCTTTTTACTTTCAATATAGTTTAGTGTTACATTAAATAAATCTCGAGCTTCAATTGAATCCCTTTTAATTAAAATTTCATCCCCAATTATTGCATTATGAGAATCGATAATAATAATATCACTATATCCCTTTGAAATAACAAACTTTCTTATTTCTTCCCCTACTCCTGATTCAATATCATCTGAAGGAAGTGGATGTCTTGTAATAAATATAATAGGGACATCATCAACTTCAAAACCAATTAGTTTTGCGGAGTTTGAGATTTTCCTTGTAAAATCTTTTGCTTCTCTAATCCAATTTATATTTAAGTTATTATGAATTGCATCAATATCTTGTTTTATTCTCTTCAGAACAATTTCAACATAGATTTGAGAGGTTAAATTTTGAGAATGATCATTTGTTGTATGATATACTGTTGTTCCTGGAATGTGCTTAAATGTTTTATATATATGTTCAGGTAAGTCAGAAGAGCCGCATGTTTTAAATGGTCCAAAATGAATATGTGGAACAATAAATAATCCTTTGAGCTCTTTTGATGCCGTTTTTCTTATAAATAAATATTGAATTCTTATATTAGAATTTATTCCAACCCTTTCAAAATAGCTTTCAATAAGATCGTCATTGCCCTCTGTCATCATGGAAAGGATAAAAGCCCTAATAAAAGGATAACCACTCATACCAGTTGCTTCCCTATAAATATTACTTACTTGAAACATACCTCTTCGATAGGGAATTGCAAATAAGAGAGCACATGCACTAAAAAAGATAATTGCTCTCGTAAAAAAATCAGTATCAAATTGTCCAGTATAAAGGCTATAGAGGATAATAGCGGTTATAGGTTGTACGAGTGATAATATTAAGTATCCAGGACGACCTATTGTAGTGAATGAAAAATAAATGACAAAAGCAACAATATAAGATATAATAGTTCCCATTATTAAAAAAACTTCTTGGTACCAGATATTTTGCAGAATTATTGCAACAATTTGACCAATAAGGTATGTAAGTTCAACCACTACACAACAATATACATTAATTTGGATTGACCACCCTTTTGGAGGTGCTCGTAATATTGGTGCTTTTCTTGAATAAAAAATCATAGAAAAAATAGCACCTATCCCTGAAGTCAGCCAAAATAATCCTACAAACCTAAAAAAATGAAAAATATCCACATCATCTATAAGAATATTATTCAAAATTAACGATATCAACCCAATTCCAATTGGAATTCCAATAAAAGTAGAATAGGCTAGCTTTCTAGACTGAAAAATTTCCATATAAGAAATAATTCCAGGAATTTGACGAGAAGTTTGCTTTTTAATAAACATAAACTTTTAAATTTATAGTAATTCTTATCTGAGAAAACTTGTTCTAGATTAATGAATAAATTGATAATTATATCTTTATCTAACAAATTATAAATAAAATATTTTTTTATAGAGAGTATGGAAGAATCAGAAAGATCAGTAGATCTAGCAAATAAAAGTTTTTCAGATATTATAGTGGGTGGTTTCAAACTATTTTTCCAAAATTATGGGACCTTAATTTTACCCCTTGCCTTCTTTCAAATAGTAATGATCGTGTTAGACATCTTTATTTTAACCGATATTAAATGGTATATTAATTCTATGGAATTAAATATATCAGATATAATTGATAGGTTTGCTGAGAATGTAGACCTTACAGAAAGTGAATGGAATTTATTGACATCCTTTCTTTTCTGGAATATTGGTTTATTTTTTCTTGATAACTTAATTGGGGCAATCATTGTTACATTAGCTATGTGTTCTGTTAGCAATTATCTCTTAAAAAAGCAATTATATAAAGAAACACGGTTCACACAATCTTTCAAATCAGCATTTAACAAGAAAATCTTTTTAGTTATTTTAATAATTGGAATATGTATACCAGTAGGATCTATACTGTTATTTATTCCAGCTATTATCATTTTTGGTTTTTACATTTTCTTGGTCTTTACTTACAATATGGAAGATACTGATAATCCGATCTCAGAAGCACGCAGAGTCTCAAAGGGAAATTTCTGGAAAATACTTAGTATGTTTGCGTTCAATTTTATCTTTATTTTCATATTTAGTTTCATATATAATTCAATACTAGATATTTTCTTTAGTTCAGAGACATTCTCAAATGAATATAATTCATGGTTAGACCCAAGCACTAGAAATTATGGAATGATTATACTATATCAACTACTTGTAAACTTGGTTGATATTTTACTTGCTCCCTTATTCATCTGCTTATTAACTTCGCTATTCACCTCTCTAAAAGCTAAAAAGGATTTAGGTTTTAGGTATCAAAGACAATATTTACCCATTAGAGAGAGATATGAAGGTGTTTATGCCCAACCTTTAGGTTTAACTCAAAAGAATGATGTTTTTATTGAGGAAGGCTCTACAACTAAATTGAAGTTTGAAGGTGAATTTTATTGCCCCTTTTGTGGGTATAGAATAAATATACCAAAGAAATTTTGCCCAAATTGTGGAGAAAGTTTTTCATTTATTGATAAATAAATTTTAAGGATTTCATGAAAAATGTATATAAAAATTGAGAAAAAATTTGAATTAAAGCCAGAGAATATTAAAAATCCCGTGATTCTCATAGGATTTCCCGGGGTTGCGTTAGTTGGGAAGCTAGCTATTAGTTCTATAAAAGATGCTATAAAAGCTGAAGAATTTCTAACTATACAATATTTTGACTTTCCTGCAAAATCTGTAGTAGAGGGAGGTGATTTACAAATACCTACGGCACAATTATTTTATAAATCAACAGAACGGGAAGATGGAAATGATTTCTTTATTTTAACGGCTACATATCAACCACAGACTCCAGAAGGTGTTTTTGAGTTTTCTAAAATTTTCTGTGAAGAAATGGACAAAATAACAGGAGGAAACATAAAGATGTATCTCAGTGCTGGAGCAATGATCTCTGATATTGTTCATGAACCACCTTTAGTGTATGTATGTGGTACCAATCAAGACCTTGTAAACTCTTTCCTTGAATATGAAAATACAAAATTATATGAGGGAGGTTATATTTCAGGAGCAAATGGAATTATACCTGCTTATGCCGGTAATAATGATTTTGGCCCAGGACTATGTTTGTTAGCAGAAACATTACCACTACCAATGATGACATTTGCTTTAGATCCCCGTTCATCAAAATCCCTAGTTTCCTTATTAAAAGATTACTTCTCTATAGAAATGGATTTCAGTAAGCTGAATGAAAAAATAAAGGAAATGGAAAATGTTTTTGAATCATTTAAGAAACAAGCTGATCATTTTATGAAACCATCTCAAGAGGACAAAGGCGCAGACTCCTATTTTCGCTAAAGCTTCTATTTTTAACCTGAATCCTCATTTTCTTTTTTTTTTAATATAATTAGATATTTTTTACTCTTTGAATAACTATAAGCTTAATATTCATAATTTCGATTTTATTAAAAGATTTAAAACACATTAAAAATTCAAAACTAGTAATAATTAATAATTATCAAAGAGAATGTGAAAAAATTGAAACTTATAAAATTATTTGAACCTTTAAAAATTCAGAATTTGGAAATAAAAAATCGAATTGTTATGCCAGCTCTTGGTTTAGGTTACACCCCTAAGGGAGAGGTAACTGATGTTTTCACTAATTTCTACGAAAAACGTGCGAAGGGTGGAGCAGGATTAATTATAATTGGTGGACTAGGAATTAGTCCAAATAGTGGAGGTACACCGTATATCGGAGACGATAAATTCATTCCTGGATTTACTGCATTTGCCGAAAAAATACATAAACATGGTGTTAAAGTCATGGCACAAATAATGCATCAAGGCGCATATTTTCCTAGCCCAAAAGCAGTATCCGCTTCAGCAGTGAGATCAAACCTTACACGAATGGTGCCTAAAGAATTAACTATTGAAGAAATAAAACAGGTACAAGAAGATCATGCTTTAGCTGCGGAACGTTTATTAGAAGCTGGTTTCGATGGAATAGAATTACTAGGAAGTGCAGGTTATCTTATTACTCAATTTTTAAGCCCATTAATCAACAAAAGAACTGATGAATATGGTGGATCTTTGGAAAATCGTCTAAGATATCCTCTTGAGTTAATAAAACTGATGAAAAAGAGAGTAGGGGGTAAAATGATTGTGGGGATGCGTGTTGCTGGCGATGATTTTGTTCCAGGGTCTAACGATTGGACACAAAGCCCAATATTTTCGAAACATTATGTGGAAGCAGGAATAGAAGTTCTAAATGTAACAGGAGGATGGCACGAGACCAGAATTCCACAAATACCTATGATGGTACCCCAAGCTGCATATGTATATCTTGGGGAAAATATTAAAAAAGAAGTGGATGTTCCTGTTTTTATGGCGAATCGAATAAATGATCCATTAATAGCAGAGAAAATTTTAAGAGATGGAAGAGTAGATGCAATTTGCATGGGAAGAGGGCTAATTGCGGACCCTGAATTGCCCAATAAAGCAAAAGGAAACCGATTTTGGGATATTATGAAATGCGTGGCTTGTAACCAAGGCTGCTTCGATACTATCTTCAGTGGTAGGTCTGTTGTATGCATGAGAAATTATATTACGGCAAAAGAAGGTGATATCGACTTAAGCAAGCAAACTGATAATCCTCAAAAAGTTTTAGTTATTGGGAGTGGTCCGGGTGGTCTTGAAGCGGCTCGAGTTGCTGCTATATTGGGTCATGATGTAACGATCGTAGAAAAAAGTGAATCTATAGGTGGTCAGATGAAAGTTGCTGCTGTTCCACACAGCAGAAGAAACATCTCGGAGATGATACGTTATTATGAAGCACAGATTCGTCATCGTCATATAAAATTAAGACTAGCAACTGAAGCTACTCTAGAATATATCAATGATTTTAATCCCGATGCTGTAATATTTGCAACTGGAGTAAATTTCTCAATCCCAGATATTCCAGGAATTGACGGTTCAAAAGGGAGTGATATATGTTTTGCAGATAAAGCATTAGCTGGCGATCATGTTGTCGGGAAAAACGTCGTTGTTGTTGGTGGGGGTGGAACTGGGTTAGAAACGGCAATTTGGGCTGCTGAGTTAGGAGCCATCAATTCTGATATCGCACATTTCCTTAGTTTTTACGAATTGATGCCTCAGGAAGAAATTATCAAACGATGGTTGAAAGGAAATCGAAATGTTACCATAATAGATGTATTACCAAGATTAGCTACTAATGTAGGACGAACTACAAGGGGATATTTGATTGGTATTTCAATGAAATTGGGGATAAACTCTATTTTGAATGCGGAAATTACAAAATTCGATGGGAAATCGATGGAATATAAAACTAAGATCTCCGAACAGGAAGAAGAAACCCATACAATGGATAATGTGGATACATTTATTTTGGCAACAGGGGTGAAGAGTAATACCGATCTTTATGAAAAAGTAAAAGCCACGAATCCCTCTTACAAAATTTTTAACATTGGGGACAGTAAAGAGCCGAGAACTATGTTGGAAGCGATTCACGAGGGATTTGAAACAGCCTATAATCTAGATAAATAAATTTTAACACATCAAAAAATAAATAAATCCCATTTTTATTATATTTATAAATCTTAGATGATATTATTTAAGAGAAGTTCCTAAAAAAATAATTTCCTAACTTTACTGATTCAAGGTGCAAGATACAAGTATCATAGAAAGCACTAAGGTTTTTGAAGAGAAAATTTCTAATAATCTCGAGGGAATTAATACACAATCCCGTAATTATATTAAGGATATTATAACTCTAGTTAATAAAGAGATTGGAATCAATAAAATTTTATCAATCATTCTATTTGGAAGCCAAAGAGCAAAAAGCGAAACTGCTGAAGTTTCTGATTGTGATTTACTTATAATCTTTAAGAATCGCGTTTCTAACCATCATATTATAGAGATAGAGAAATATTTTATAGCTCTAGAAATTAAACATAAATTTAGAGAATTTAATAAGAAAATAACTAAAAAGATATTAGGGGTCATCCAACAAACTACAGGAATTTTTATAAGCCATTTCTTAACAAAAAATAAATATTGGGAGAATGCGCGTTTTCACAAAATTTTTAGGGTAAATAGAGTATTTTCAGCTGTTTTTGCTCCAAGGAATATTGTTTTGGGAAATATATTAACAAATAGTACCATTCTCTATGGTAATGATCTGAGAGAAAAAATCAGACCTAAAATTCGAATTTCATTTATAGAAATGTTCAAAAGCACTGTAATGAATCTCATTATTTCATTTTTCTCAATTGTAATATCTTTACGTAAAAAACTTGATCCTACCAAATATCAGTTGACGGCTGTAAAGTGGGCTTTAAGAGCTTCTAATTTTTATTGTTTTAGAGACTCTGAAAAACTTGGAAAAATCACTGAACGTTTTATTTCATTTGAAAAACCAAGATCTCAAAAAAAAGCTCAAAAATTTTTTACTGAATTTTTAAAGTTACGTAAAAATCCTCGTAATAATATGAATTTCATGATTAGATGCCCATTTCGTATCATAAAAATCCACCTAAAGGCAATGATCTTCAAAAACGTAGTAAAAAGAAAAAATGAAAAAAGAATTTTACCTAAATTTATCGAACCAGTTATTCCAGATCATACTTTTCCATTAAGATTTTAAGATTAAATGTAGAAGAAATACATTAGAGAGAAATTTATATTATAGAATATGCAATCTTTAAATATAAAAATATAAATATTTTTTAACTTATTTAGAATTGTAATAGATTTTGAATTTATTATATGAATATTATAAATCTTTAATGAAGGAAGATAACTATGGCTGAACAGATTGATATAAGGGAACTATTTTTTGATATATTAGACATAGTAAAGTTTGAGCTTAAGTTTTATCAAGATCGTGAATCTCCCATGTTCGAACGAATTGTTAAAACTCGTGTATTCCAAACCAAACTCCAAAAATTAAAAGACTTCATAATGACTTATTTTGATATTCTTTATAAAGATGAAGATAGTCCAATAAATAAAGC
>JBHLOJ010000170.1:2688-4907 GCA_048940605.1 Promethearchaeota archaeon | reverse complement strand
TCATTCAACCCTAAGATTATACTACGGATCTTTCCTCCACCTACAATATGCTCTTCCTGTCTAGAACTCAATAAATATCACCAAATTAGTAATATTTTTACATTTTCATTCCTAAATTCTAAAATGGAAATCAATTAGTAATTATAATAAGATATAAAATAAATTGATATTAGAAAAGAATTACTTATATTATTTAAAATTGAAAAAAAGGTAGGAGAACCTTTATGACTCAAAAAATGACAAACAATGATGTAAAAAGGCAAAAAAGTAAATTATTTACCAAATTGGCATTCGCAGTAAAACAAGCAAAAGAGAGTGGAGGTAAACCATTTATATTTCATTTCCTTTCAACATTACGATGTAACTGTAACTGTGAGTCATGTTTTTGGAAGGATAATACAGTTAAAAATGAATTAACATTAGAAGAAATTAAGCGTATTTATTTAGAGGCTCAAGAAGCGGGTTTTCTAATATCTATCCTTTGGGGGGGTGAGCCTACCCTTCGAAAAGACATTGCAGAGATTATTAAATTTGCTAAATATCAAGCTAACTTCGCTTTAATTGGAATGGTAACCAATGGATTTCTTATTCCAAAAAGAATCTCTGAATTCGGGGATGATATTGACCTAATACTCATATCTCTTGATTCACCTTTACGAGAAGAACATGATAAAATTAGATCATTACCCGGATTGTATGATAATATAATGAAATCCGTTGAAATAATAAAAAAAGATTATCCTCTTATTTCTTTACAATTTAGTTTTTCTATTAGTAAATATAATATTCATCGAGTTGATGAGATGATTACTCTTGGCGATAAAGTAAAGATTCCTATAGCATTTAATGTAATAAATACAATTCGTCATTATTCAAACGAGGATGTAGACGAAAAAGGTGGATTATCCGCAACAGATCAAGAAATAAGTGATGCATTTTCAAGAATTTTAGAAGCAAAAAGGAATGGTTCTCATATATTAAATTCAGAAATGTATTTGAAACATTTCATTGGAGGTAAGAAGCCTTATCGATGTCATGCAAGAAAAGTCTTTATGTATGTTAATTCTAATGGCGATATTGAAAATTGCCTTAGATTAGATAAACCAATAGCAAATCTACGGGAGATTTCAATTAAAAAAGCCATGAATTTACCACGGTTTCAACAATATTTAAAAGATACAGAACAATGCAACAGTTGTAATTCACCCACTATGATCGATACTAGTTATGCATGGGAAGATTTGAGTTTATTAACCAAACCAGGGGGAATTTCCTTTGGTTAAAAAGATAATTAAAATTTAGGATTTATTAAACGCTTTAAATTTAGAAGACTTTCATGCGCTCTTTCTCGAGGACGAACTTCGATACAGAAATCCAATATATTTGATATTTCTAATTTACTAAAAAAATAGCTAAAATCAATGACTCCAGAACCGATTACTTTATGACTTTTTCCATAAGAATCAATATCATGAAGATGGATTTGTTTAACTGATTTTATATTCTTTAAAAAAAATTTCTCTAAATTTTCATTTTTTTTAATTTCCAGATTGAAAGTTTTTGCCAAGTCCCAGCAAAGCCAAAGCTCCTCCTGTTTTAGATAAGGCTGCAATATATCTAAGATTAATGCTTTAAAACTATAATTTTCAATACAGATAAAGAATCGATTGTTGGAGAGTTTCAATAACTTTCGTAAATTGCTATGAAGTGTATTTTCATAAATTTTCAAATCTCTGTCAGGGATTTCGATTTTTGGATCAGTATCAGTAGGAAAGGTGGTATACTCTCCAAGGTGAATAGTAATCAACTGAGCACCAATATTCTCTGCAAAATTAAAGAGATCGTTGTAATAAGAAAATATACCTTGCTTTAGATGCTTATTATAAGTAAATAATGAAATAATCGCATCTGGAGCATGAATTGTAAGATAAAGATCCTGCTTTTCACAAACAGTCCGTATTTTTATACATTGACTATTTGACAGCTTTTCAAATGATAGATGAGGGGATTCAACAGCAATTTGAACTCCAGCAAAGCCATTTACCTTTGCATAATAAAGAGCATCTATAATTGAACGATCATAAACAGCATGATAGCTAATTTTTTTTGAAATTTCATACCACATATAATACATACAATAATAAAAATTGAAAAAAATTACTTAATTACATTGATTATCAATTAATCCTTTAAATTATGAAAAAAAAGAAAATTTTATA
>JBHLOJ010000170.1:0-2588 GCA_048940605.1 Promethearchaeota archaeon | reverse complement strand
CTCAGGTAGAATTAAATACAATCTTCAATGCAGCAGGTAATGGAATGCGAGTAATAGATAAAAATTTCAATGTCATTCGGTTAAATCAGGCATTTGCAGAACTCACAGGCGTTAACATAAAGGAATTAGAAGGACTTAAATGTTATGATCAATTTCCACATCCAAAGTGTCATACTCAAGAATGTACTTTAAAACGTATTTTAGATGGAGAAGAATATATTGATATTGAAGTAATTAAGGAGCGTATAGATGGAAGCAAAATCACATGTACGCTAGTAGCTACACCTTATCAGAATGTTTATGGTGAAATTGTTGGTGTTATAGAAGTTTTTAAAGATATCACTGAGCACAAAGAGGCAGAGCAGAAACTAAAAGAATCTATTGAAAAATTTAAAACTTTATTTATACATATTCCTGTCCCTACATATGTTTGGAAAAAAGTTAAAAATAATTTAATGTTAGTGGATTATAATGAAGCTGCTTATAAACTAACCAATGGAGGAGTGAAAAACTATTTAGAAATTAAAGCAACTGATTTGTACAGAGATAATCCAGCTATTCTAAATGATTTATTTCAATGTGCAAATGAGAAAGTTACAATATCAAGAAGAATGAATTATATTCTCCATACCAATCAAAAAGAAAAAATTCTTAACGTTATTTATGCTTTTGCTCCTCCAAATTTAGTATTAGTGCTCGCAGACGATATAACAGAGTACAAAAAAACAGAACAAATGTTGCTAAAAAATGAAAAATTCCTTTCAAATGTTTTTTCTAGTATTCAAGATGGGATCTGCATAATCGACAAGAATTATAATATTATAAAAATAAATCCTACAATGGAACAATGGTTTCCCCATATGAAGCCAATTCAGGGCAAAAAATGTTATCAAGTTTATCAACATAGAAAAGAACCATGTGAGGATTGTCTATGTTCTAAAGTTTACGAAACCTATGAGCCAATTGTAAAGACTATAATAAGAAAAGGTCCTAAAAAAGAAAATCTTGGAATGTTAGACGTATATACCTTCCCTTTATTTGATCAGGAAACAGGGATTGTAAATGGTGTAATTGAATATATTCGTGATGTCACAGAATATAAATTAGCGGAACAAAAATTGAAAGAATCGGAAGAAAAATATCGCAGTATATTAGAAAACATTAAAGAAGGGTATTTTGAAGCAGATCTAAGAGGAAATTTTACGTTTTGTAATAATGCTTTTTTTAATATTATAAATTTTCCTAAAGAAGAAGTTATTGGTAACAATTATTCATATTTTATCAATGAAGCATATTTGGACAATGTGTATCAAATGTTTAATAATGTTTATAAAACTGAGAATCCTCAAAGTAGTATTATTTTTAAAACAAAATCTTTGAATAGTGAAAATAGATTTATCGAATCTTCAGCATATCTTAGATTTGATTCAAAAGGTAATAAAGTAGGTTTCTACGGCTTGATTAGAGATATAACAGAGAAAATGAATGCTGAAAGAGTGATTAAACAAGAAATTAATAAATTAAAAGAACTTGATCAAATAAAAACTGATTTTATTGATAGAATATCACATGAGTTAAGAACACCGTTAGTATCAATATCGAGCGCATCTCAACTTTTATTAGAATTATGTAGAGATAAAATTGATAGCAGAATTGAATCATTAATAAAGATAATAAATGATGGAGGGAAAAGATTAGAATTTTTAATTGAAAATTTGCTGGATGCTTCTCGAATTGAATCTAGAAAATTAAAATTAGTACGAAAAAGGGAAAATATTAAAAAAATAATATTAGAATGTATTGCTGAACTAAAATTTATTGCAGATCAAAGAAATATAAAAATAATTCATGAACTTAATGTTGATTTTTTTATAAACATTGACCAATTTAGGATAAAACAGGTGATAATGAATATTTTGATGAATGCTATAAATAATACTCCCCCTTATGGTTTGATCTACCTTAATTTGGAAAAACAGGAAAATTTCATCGACATTAAGATAAAAGACACGGGTGTTGGATTTACTAAAAATGAAATGAGTAAAATTTTTAAAAAGTTTGGAAAAATCGAGAGATACGGAAAAGGAATGGATATAATTACTGAAGGATCAGGACTAGGATTATATTTATCAAAAGAAATTATAGATGCTCATAACGGGGCAATCTGGGTTGAATCTAATGGAAGAAATAAAGGTTCGATGTTTACTGTTAGGTTACCAGGTAAAACTTTAGAAATTGCAAATCACCAGACCGATTAATTTTTATAAATAATTAAATAAAATATTAAATTTTGGAAATTTAAAAGGTTTTAAAAGATATCCATCTGCTCCTGTTTCATTTAATTTTCCACTTACTTCTGATTCTGGCATTGCTGTTATATAAAAAATAGGAATTTCCTTTAGCCTTTCATCAGATTTAATTTTTTTACAAATTTCATAACCATTTATATCTGGTAAAATTATATCCAATAAAACTATCCTTGGAATGGAATTACTTAATTCTTCTAAACCCTTAACTCCACTTGATATTCCTTTGCATGAATACCCTCGAATCTCGAAAAAATTTGTTAAAACCGTAATTGTCGCTAT
>JBHLOJ010000169.1:0-4919 GCA_048940605.1 Promethearchaeota archaeon | reverse complement strand
TTTTCAAACTTATTTAATAATTGCATGGAACTAAGTCATTATGAGTTCTAAGAAAAGAGATTACTATGAAGTTCTAGGGGTCAGTAAGGATGCATCTACAAATGATATCAAGTTAGCATATCGTAGATTAGCAAGAAAATTTCATCCAGATGTAAATAAAACTGATCCAAATGCAAAGGAAAAATTTATCGAGATTCAAGAGGCTTATGAAGTATTGAGTGATGATAATAAAAGAAGGAATTATGATCGTTTCGGTCACGGTGGAGTACAGATTGATATGAGTGATTTCTTTTCAGGAGGAATCCCTGGAATCGATGAACTTTTCAAAAGTATTTTTGGTGAATTTAGCCCCTTTGGTGGCTTTGATAGTTTTGGTGGTTTTGGGTCACGAACCAGAAGAAGATCAGCTCCACGTCGAGAAGTGGGACAAGATATTGAAGATCATGTAGAAATTAGTTTTGAAGATGCTATGTTTGGTGTGAAAAAAGATGTTCAAATAGAACGCTATACCCCTTGTGATGAATGTGAAGGAACTGGAGCAGAGGATCCCTCAAGTGTTATTACATGTCCAGAATGCCAAGGAACTGGTCGAATTAGAAAAATGACGCAATCCGGATTTGGTACAATTATTCGAGAATCAGGTTGTCATACATGCAATGGAACCGGGCAAGTAATAGAAAGAAAGTGTAAGGTTTGCGATGGTTCTAAAGTAGTTCCTGAAGTAAAAACTATCCATGTCTCAATTCCAGAGGGCGTTGAAAATGGGGTTCATTTAAAAGTCCAAGGTGCAGGGCATGTTCCCTCTGCTAATGCAATACCTGGTGATCTTTATTTAGGAATTAGAATAACTGATAATGAAAATTTTATAAGGAGAGGATATGATCTGTATACTCCTGTTGATATTGATATAGTTACAGCAATTATTGGTGGAAAAATTACAGTACCTACACTAGATTATAAAGAAAAGAAATTAACGGAAAAAGAATTGGCAATTCCCGCTGGAACTCAACCAGGAACGGAATTTCGAATCAAGAATCGAGGTGTTTCTTATATACATGGAAGAGGGAGAGGAGACCAATACGTAGTAGTCAATATCGAAATCCCGAAGAAGATATCTGAAAAACAAAAGGAATTATTGTTGAAATTTCGAGAATTAAATAAGTAGAAAATTTATATGTGTGAATTTAACCAATTGACTAAGTCTTTAAAAACTTCATCTCGGTTAATTTCGTTAAAGACCTCATGTCTGGCGTCTTTATACAATTTATAGGACACGTCTTTAATGCTATATTTTTTAAGGCGATTTACCATCGCTTTTATACCTAAAGTATTATTTCCTACTGGATCCAATGACCCTGATATTAAGAAAATAGGTAGATCTTTTGGAATTTTCTTTTCATTTTCTATATCATAAATTTTTTCGTTCTCTTTAGATAATTCTAACCGAAGAGTAGCCGGAACATTGAATCCACACCATGGATCATCAACATATTTTTGAACTTCTCCCTTATCTCTACTGAGCCATTCAAATCCAGTAGCATCTTCATCATCTTGCCATGACATATTTAATGATTTAAATGTCCTCAATTTACTGGGTGCAGTTGGACCTAATTTCTTCATCTCACTTTTAGTACTTTTAATTCCTTCTTGAAGTGCAGACTTGTTTGATTTCCCATTGGTTCCACTTAAAACACATCCAGAAATTTCATTTCCCCATTCTTGAATATAATCATATGCTAACATAGCTCCCCAAGAATGACCTACAAGGAATAAAGGGAGATTAGGATGTTCTTTTTTAACAATTTTTGATAACTCGTGAATATCAGTTACCACTCCTTTCCATCCATTAGGTCCCAACACACCCGCATTGCCCTCTAAAGTTGCTTCTGTTAAATCTCCTGCAGTTAGACCGTGTCCTCTATGATCATCTGCATAACAGATATATCCTTCTTTACATAAAACTTCCGCTACTCGAGTATATCTTTTCGCATGTTCCACTAACCCATGAAGTATCTGGACAATAGCTTTTGGTTTATAATCGGGTTCCCATTTATATACAAAAATTTTAATATTATCTTGATCAGTAAAAGTAAAAGTTGAAGTTATCATCTTATTCAGATCCTTGCTAATTATATCAAAGAGTTTAATAAATATTTAGTTAATTTCTTTTTATGATATTACTATATTTATACTTTTAATCAATGCAAATTCTATGAAAACTAAAATTCTGATTACTGGTCCTCCTCGAAGTGGTAAGTCAACATTAATAGTGAGATTAATTGAATATCTTTCTAAAAGACAAATTACTGTTTATGGGTTTTTAACTCCAGAAGTCAAAGTAGGAAAAAATAGAATTGGATTTGATATCTTAAATATAAAATCTAAAGAAAGAGAAGAATTAGCAAGAAAGGGAGACCTTAAGACCAAATTCCATGTAGGGAAATATTGTGTTTTTATTGAAAAATTTGAGAATTTTATCTCTAATATTGATAATATAACATTTCAAAAAGAAGATCTTATTATAATAGATGAGATTGGAAAAATGGAACTATTTTCTAAGAAATTTCAGGAGTTTATTATTAGAATCTTTGATTCTGATATCTCAATAATTGCAACAATTGGATTGACAATTAAACATCCAATAAAGGATCACCTTCTAAACCTCCCAGATGTTGAAATTTTCAAGTTGAATATTCAAAATTTTCAGAGGATTTTTCTAAAGATAACTTCAATGATATAGTATATTACCACAGAACCTTATAATTCAAAAGGTTTAAGCTCTTCCTTTCACAAAACTTTATATTAGGATTATTTTTATTTTATTAAGTAAGTTAGAGTCTTATACTATGAATGGAGATCTATTTTTGAAATGGAAATGTGATACATGTGGTCATGAGTTTGACTCAGATGATTTCCCAGAGGAAGGATTTAAATGTCCCGGATGTGGAGGCGAAGACTGCTCATTTAGCCTTTTAGATCAGGAATAATTCTTGATGAGTGTTATTTCTAAATTGGATTTTCATTTTAAAACACTTTGTAAGTTTAAATTTAAATTTGAGACGCTTGAGATATATACCCGCCCTTCTGTACTGTTCCCGTCACCAGGTAATAGTTGGAGCATCAAACTAAGCGGCCTACCTAAAGCTCGCTCCAAGTACCTCATCACTTTCATTTGGCCTTGCACCAAGGTTTTAGCTCGTTCCAACCATTCCTTTCTACAATTTCTCTGGCTTAACCAAATCATTAATATGTGTAGAAAGGCAGTGTCGTTTCAGTTGCTAAAATACGATTCTCATCGTAGTAGTTATCTACACCTTGCTTGGAGAGTGGGGCGAGGTTCCTCAGCAGGTTAAACCCACCGTCAGCTCCATATCTCACTCGTCTCTTATTTAAAGGTAAAATAACTATTTAAATTTTTGTCTCTTGAGAAATGATTTGTTTAATTATTTCCAGCATTTAATTCATAGGAAATAATATCACAGTATTTTTTGAAGCCCAATTTTCGGTATACTGGTTCTCCTAAGGATGATGCTTGAAGTACTCCAACTTTATATCCTACGTTAAGAGCATCTAATAATGCCACTCTGCTAATTGTAAGACCAAATCCCCTATTTCTATACTCTGATAATGTAGATACCGCATGAAGACCTGCAACTCCCGATGAAAGATATAGCATAAGAGCTGAAACAATTTTTCCTTCAAAAATTCCTAAATAGAATTTTGTTTCGGGTTCTAAAAACAAAAATTGAATTAATTCACTATCAATTTTTAATCCAAAAACTGTTGATACAACTGTAATCCATCGTTTCAAAGATTCTTTATTTTCAATAATTTCAACTATTAACTTATTTTCCTCTATTTTCTTTTTGTGTAGATCTTTTAATTCGACTGCCATTCCCGCTTGTTGATAAGCATTTAAAAAACCATTTTCTTCGAGAATCATTCCTAAATTATCAGGTTTAGTTAGTGGTCCTACAGTCCACCCATTAGGTGCTTTACCTTCTTGGATTAATCTTTTTATAGTGGTTATTTCATTTATTGTATTCAGATTTACAAAATTGGCTCTAAATATGCATCTTGGCCATTCTACATTCTTAGTATCCACCCAACTTATTTTATCCTCTAAATGAGATATAAAATTGGGATGTTGAGAAGATTTAGTATAAAAATCGTCAAGATTTTTTTCGATATAGAAATTTATTGTTTTTGAAGTTAATTTTTTAAGAATTTCATTCATATTTTTATCCCTACAAGCAATAATACCCAATAATAATCTTGTCTTCTAAATACTTTGCTGCTAATTATTAAAAATAAAAAAAAATATAAAAAAAAGAAGAATTTTTTAACTATTTTAGTATACGTATGCTAGATTAGAACACTATAAGACCTGCTCCATTACCAAAAAGCATTAAGAATCCAAGAAAAATAGATGCTGTCAGAGACATTACGACTAACAACGTATTAATACTTGGGCCAGCGGTATCTTTAAATGGATCTCCAACCGTATCTCCAGTAATAGAGGCTTTATGGATATCAGTACCTTTTCCCCCAAGATTTCCATCTTCGATCCATTTTTTCGCGTTGTCCCAGGAGCCTCCTGCATTCGACATAAAGATAGCAAACACAAAACCAGATAAAATTGCACCTGCTAAGAATGCCCCCAGTCCTGTAACACCAAATAGGATTCCAATTGAAATAGGAATAGCAATTGCAATTACACTTGGAAATATAAGCTCTTTTAAAGCCCCTTTAGTTGCAATTGCGATACATTTATTGAAATCTGCTGCTTCTTCACCAGTTAATATCTTAGGATTCTCTTCAAATTGTCGTCTAATCTCATCTACCATTTTTGCAGCATTTCTTTGAACTGCTAGAACTAATAAAGCAGAATACAAAGCAGGAACAACTACTCCAATAAA
>JBHLOJ010000168.1:0-4990 GCA_048940605.1 Promethearchaeota archaeon | reverse complement strand
GTTTTCACGTAAATGGATTTCAATAGATTTCATTGCGACTGCGGATGCTAAAGGATTACCTCCAAAAGTGCTTCCATGTGTCCCAGGTTTAATTACATCTGGTCCTATAATATCTTTAGTTGTTACAACTGCAGATACAGGATAAATTCCACCCCCAAGAGCTTTTCCTAATAAAAGCATATCTGGTTTAACATTTTCATGATCACATGCAAAAAGTTTTCCTGTTCTACAAAATCCTGTTTGTATTTCGTCTAAAACCATTAAAATATTATAATTAGTACAAATTTCTCTTACTTTTTTTAAGTATCCCTCTGGAGGAACATTCACACCAGCTTCTCCCTGTATTGGTTCAAATAAGAATGCTGCTATTTTTTCAGGTCCTGTCTCTAAAATAACATTTTCTAATTCTTCAGCATCCCCATAAGGAATTATTATAAATCCAGGTGTATATGGTCCAAAATTTCCGTAATAGCGAACTGCTGAAATATCTGAGCTAAATCCCGCAATTGTAATTGTCCTTCCATGAAAATTATTGCGACATACAATTATTTTTGCTTCATTTTTTGGGATTTTCTTCTTAATATACCCCCATGCTCTTACTACTTTTAATCCAGTAGAAACCGCTTCAGTTCCAGTATTCATAGGTAGGCTCATTATACCTGAATTTTTTGGATCATAGATATGTGGTCCTACAACTTCAGCTAACATTTTAAGAAAGGGTCCCATTTTATCATTATGAAAAGCTCTAGATGTGAGTGTAACTGTATCTGCTTGCTCCTTTAAAGCAGCTATAATTTCAGGATGACAATGTCCTGTATTTTGACTGGAATAGGCTGATAAACAATCAAGGTATTTCTTACCTTCTGGATCATAGACCCAGACACCCTCCGCTCTCGATATCACCGCAGGGATTGGATGGTAATTGTGAGCACAATATTCATTATCCATATCAATAAAATCTTTCGAACTCGGCATATTGGATCAGAATTATTTTATATTAATCGATTACTATGAGAAGAAATGAAAAGCTTCATTAAACTTTTTTTAAATTTAATTAAAAAATATGAAATCACTTCTGTCTCCAAAACATTGTAAATATACTACATTTTATTAAAGAAATTCATGGAATTTAATAATATTTCCCACTTAATTTACGAAAAATAAAATTTAAATAGAAAAGCGTTGAAAATTATATTGCTAAAAATTTAATAAAAAGGTAAATCCAAAAAAAGTGATCTAATAAAATGAAGAAAAAATTATGGGTGTCTTTACTAGCGTTCATAATCTTATTTTCTTTTGTTCCATTAATATGGGCTTGGCCACATGGAAAAGCGTGGGGTCGAAGAAGAATCACCATAATAAGAGATGATTATGGGGTTCCTCATATCTTTGCAAATACTAAGGAAGGATTAGCTTATGGTTGTGGTTATGCAATGGCTCAAGATAGATTATGGCAAGCAGAGCTATATCGAAGACAAGGCTATGGAAGTCTTGCTGAATTCGGATTAGCGGACGTAGAAGATGACATAGCAACTAGAATTGTTGGTTATAGCAGAGCAGAATTAAGGGAAATCTTTGATAAATGGGATCCCGTTAAACCACATCTTAAATCAATGTTGTTAGCATTCGTAGATGGTATAAATCTTTACATCTCACAAGCTTTACAAGATATATCTCTCATGCCCGCAGAATATCTAGCATATGGTTTTCCTCTTACACCTTGGACAATCGAAGATAGTATGGCAGTTTTAAGAATGATGGCGTGGAGATTTGGAGGGACTGGTGGTAATGAACTCCAATATCTTACAGCTTTACAGGCATTTCAAGCAGAGTATGGAGATGAAATTGGGTGGGGTATGTTTAACGATCATTTCCCTCAAAACGATCCTGGTGCCGAGGTTACCATTCCTGAATCGGAGGGAGCATGGCCGGATGTATGGCAAATAAATTCATGGAAAAATGGGAAAGGATTTCCAAAAAGTCTCGGTAATGAATATTATGAATCACAGATGAGACAAACTGAGCTATATGAATCTCTTGGCTTACCTACTAAATTTGGTAGCAATGCATTAGTGGTAGGCCCCAAAAATTCTAAATCCAAAAATGCACTTGAACTAGGCGGTCCACAAATGGGTCAATCAATTCCTCAAATCATGCTCGAAGTTGGATTGCACGGTGCTGGAATCGATGCTGTTGGTGCAATGTTACCATTTGCACCAACTATTATTTTGGGAGTAAGTAAATATGGTGCGTGGACCTCTACCACTGGTGTTTCAGACGTTATGGATACATATATAGAGGTTCTCAATCCTGATAATCATTCTGAGTATTTATTCAATGGTCAATATATTCCAATGGAAGTAAGAACTGAAGTTGTATTTGGACCTTTTCGTACGTTCAATGTAACTTTCCCTGTTTATCGCACAATTCATGGACCAGTTGTTTCATGGGATCACGAAAACAATCTCTGTATTACCATCAAATCTCCTTTTTACAAAAATGATATGGCTGCTGAAGAGGGATGGTTGCACTTCCAAGAGGCAAAAAATATTGGCGATATGCATCTAGCATGTTCATTGGTTCAACCAAACCACAACTTTTACTGGGCAGATAAAGCAGGAAATATTGGTTTTTGGCATAGTGGAGCTTTCCCTGTGAAACCTACTACAGGTATAGCTACTGAAGATTTTCCTGAGGGAAGACCTATTGATGACAGATTACCACTCTATGGAACTGGGGAGGAAGAATGGGTTAGAGTAACAGGACCCTCTGAAATGCCAGTCTGTATTAATCCAAAACAGGGTTGGCTTGCTAACTGGAATAATAAACCAATAGCTAATTGGCCTTATGCAGAATCTGATGCAGGATGGGGTGAAGGTCATCGTGTTAGTGAAATAATGGATATGATGAATTACTTACTTGCTACGAAGGGTAAACTTACCTTGGACGACCTGAATACAATTAATATGGCGGCAGGATACCATCATGCTGCTCGTTATCAAGGTAGTAGAATAGGAACTAGTACAAAGAAAATTTTAGATGACCTTTTGGCAGCTGCGATAGCAGCCCCACCCGATCCTCTAATTGATGAAGCTCTATCTTACCTTCAATCGTGGAATCATTATTACAACGATTTCATAGAGCCACGATGGCCAAATCCAGGTGCTACATACGATGACCCTGGATTAACAATCTTTGAAGATTGGTATGATAGAATCATTGAAGAAGTATTTGAGGATGATCTACCAGACTATCCAGAAATTGGACCTATTCATCGAGAATTTGCACAGGTATGGCCAAGTACATTAATTCATGTCTTCGATGGTCCAGATTCAAAGCTCGAACTCAGTTATGATTATCTTAATGGTGAAGAAAAAAATGATGTTATTATAAGAGTACTAAAATGGGCAATCGGAAATTTAACAGTAGAATATGGTGATCCGGATATGAGCAAATGGTTAACTCCTGTTGAAAACTGGATACCTCAACAGTTAGGCGCTTTACCTAATTCATACGCAGCAATGCCCTTTATGAATCGTGGTACGTATAATCAACTTGCAGAGATGCCTAGAACAAAATGGTGGCACCGATTTTGGAATCCCGCTCCAAATGCATATAATGTGATTCCACCGGGACAAAGTGGGTTTGTAAATTATTTAGGAGAAGCTAGTCCGCATGCATATGATCAATTATTGTTGTATATAACTTGGACTTATAAACCAATGAGGTATCATTACTGGGATATTTGGAAAGTAAAAGAATCTGTCGAGATATTATACTATTAGATAATTCAAGAAGTCTAATACCTAAATTTTATTTTTTTTTATATTCTCTTAAAAAATTAAATCAAATCTAAGTTGTTCTTCTTCTCATTAGTTCTTTAATAGAAAAGGTAGCTACAAGATCGGCATAAGTCCCTGGGCCAAATCCTGCATCATATCCTAACTCTTTTGCTAATTCATTACTAATTCTGGGTCCACCACAAATAAGAACAATCTTATCTCTTATTCCTTCAGCTTCTAAAAGTTCTACCAAGTTGGTTAAATTCTTTACGTGGATGTTCTTTTGGCTTACAGTTTGGGAGACTAATAAAACATCAGCTTTTAATTCTATTGCCTTTTTAACAAATTCTTCATTTCTTACTTGACTTCCAAGATTATGAGTTTCGATCATCTCATACCTTTCAAGACCATAATGACCAGCAAATCCTTTCATATTCATAATCGCATCAATTCCAACAGTATGAGCATCTGAGCCTGTAGTAGCACCAAGAAAAACAATTTTACGATTAAAGTTTTCCTTAATATATTTGTTAAGCTCCTCTGAAGACAATGCTTCTACTTCTACCGATTCTATCTTAATGTTAGTATAATCAATCGAATGAATTAGTAAACCATATAAAATAAAAAATGTAAACCCTTTATCTAATTGAGTATGATATACTACAGAAGGATCTCTTAATCCCATTTTTTTTGCTAATTCTTGAGCGGATACAATCGCTTTTTCACCATCTTCTAAAGGAAGCGTAAAACTCACTTGTATTTTTCCATCATTCATAGTATCCCCATAAGGTCGTACTTTCGTTAAATCAAGAACTTTATCAAATACTTCTTTTTTAGTAAAATTTAATTCATTTCCCATCTTAGCTCCCTCCTTTACTTAATTCATGAATCATTAAATCCATAAAGGGATTAAAATATCCTTTCTCCTTTAGAATGACACCATCTAGACCTTTACCTCCATCTAAAGGCCTTTTTATTCCAGCAAATATTCCTTGTTCAATGGTTTTGAATAATCCCTGTTTTTTAATTTCTTCTAACAAATTATAGGCCTTACTGAGAACTTCATGTACTCTTTTTTCCATGATCCCTCCTTTTTTAAACTCTATTTCTTCATTTAAAGATTTCATATTTTTAAAAATATAACGAGCATTTTCAATAGATAAAGCTCTATCTGACATAAAGGGTGTATGTATTGCTTCGGTTAACAT
>JBHLOJ010000059.1:0-21607 GCA_048940605.1 Promethearchaeota archaeon | reverse complement strand
TGAATTATGTAGATGATGTACTTGAAGAAAAGCTAACTATAAGGTCTATTGGATCCACTCTAATGGTGATTTGTTCAATTGTATCCTCACCTATCTGGATTTATATTGCAAAAAAAATTGGTCATTCACACACATATGTGATTGGTCTAATACTCATTGGTGTTAATACTCTGATGTACATGTTTATCAAAAACGTAGAAGGATTTTATATTTTAAGCATCACAAGTGGATTTTCAAGTGCAATGTTTATGGTTATGTTATCACCTGTCTTTGCTGATACTTATGATGAGATAACGGCAAAAACTAAAAAACATCTCGAGGCAACATTAGTAGGTATTAGAAACTTCTTTGTAAGAATTTCAGTTTCAATACAGAGTTTTATCGTTGCGATTATTCATATTATCACAGCCTATGACCCAATAACCCCTAGTAGTGAAGCTAAATTTGGTTTAAGGATCATCCAAGGCCTTTTCCCATTTATAATTTGCATAATAGGAGCCATAATTTTTTATAAATGGTATGACTTGAAGGGAAAGAAAAAGCAGGAAATTATGCAAAAATTACATGAGATGGGATTATAAAAAAACTAAAAAAATATTAAGTCAACTATCTGTATTTTAATCATTCATCGAAATTTTTATGGAATTTCTAAAATTTAAAAATCAATTATATATGTTCTTGATCTCCAATGTTGGATACGCAAAATGAAGAAATCCTATTAGAGCAAGCAGAAGATGCTGAAAATAAATGTGATTGGATAAAAGCCCTATCATTGTACAGTCAAGCTGCTGAACTCTATTTTAATAAAGACATGATTGACGAAGCCGCGCAAGCATATAAAAGCTTAGGATATGCAAGTATTGAAGCGGCTTATACTTCAGATACAGCAGAGGAACTAGTACAAGCTAAAAATGAAATTATCAAGCATTTCGAGAAAGCTGAAATGCTTTTTAATCAATCTCAGAATAAATATGGTGCAATGGAAAGCAAAGTAGGTGTACTTCAAACCAATATATACTTCACAACCTCCTTACCTGAAGCTAAAAATAATGGAGAAAAGGCACTTGAATTATTAAAGCAATTATATGAATTTTATGATAAACAAGGCGACAAGGAAAAGATTTCTGTTATTTTAAATTATTGTGCATTTGCTACAGGTCCTTTGTTATTTAACTGTAATACGTTCAAAGAGTATGATAATTATTCTCAAAAAAGGATAGATTTTGCACATAGGGCTTGGAAAATCTCAAAAGAGGTTGGAAATATTAAATTTTTTTGTGCTTCATTAAGTTATGAATTTAGTTCACAAATTTTGCTAACCCAAATAACTGCATTTAGAGGGGATCTAGATCGGAAAAATAAATTCAAAAATTTACTTCTTGAAATCGAAGAAGCCTTAAAGATAATTGAAAAATCAAACAATTTTCGATCCTTAGCTATACTCAATGGAATTTATGGAGATTTAAATTATTTCTTTGGCTTCCATTATATAGAAGATGAGAAGGAACAAGAAGAATATTTTAAAAAAGGATTAAATTACCTAGAAAAGTCTTTGGAAATCGCGAGAAAAATAAAAGATAAAGGAATGATTATCGATTATTTATGCGAGATTGATTGGTGGGCACTGTTTAGTGGCAATCTTGAATATCTCCAAAATAGAATTGCAGATGATATTTCAAAATTAGAAAAATTGAGAAGAGAATTCTCGATATTCCCTGGATTTATTTATTCGATAACCAGAATTCTGACAGTTTATTATGCCACATTAGCACGTTGGAGTTTTTTCACGCCTATACAAAGAAACTCTTTTGCTGAAACTGGAATTGAATACGCAGAAACTTTTTTAAAACAATTTCCCCCTGGATCTAAACCCCCATTTTCATATATACAAGCTTTTGAGGTATTAGTTCTATTATATTCTCAATTAGCCTTATTTACTGATAATAAAGATGCCCAAGATATATATACTCAAAAAATGCTTAATTATGCCGATCAAACATATAATCTTGGACAACAAACAGAAGGCGGATTCTTTAAAGCTTTTGGGTATCTTTCTAAATATAACGCTTACAAGACACTTGGAGCACTTGCCCAAAATGGAAAAGACAAGATAAAATATTTATCTGATGCTGTAGATGCGGCAAAGAATCATATATTGTATACAATTGAGTCTCGTACTGGTATAATAACAGCACAACTCAGATTAGGGCTTCTATTAGAAGAACTAGGTATTTTATCAAAAGATAACGAAGCATTAAATGATGCAAAAGAAATGTTCTTCAAAGCTATAAATGAGTGTGTCGAAAAAGGCTATAAAGCATATGCAGCTAACGCATATCAGTATGCTGCTCGTATAGAAGATAGGTTAGGTAATCATATAACTTCTGCTAAGAACTATGAAAAAGCAAGTGAAATTTATGGAGAGTCATTAAAAACTATTAATTATGAACCCTTGATTAAGAGTATTAAGGAAAAATTACAATATGCTCTTGCGTGGAACTTGATTGAAAATGCTAAAGTAAATCATAAAGGTGAAAATCACCTAAAAGCAAAAGAATATTATCTAAGAGCATGTGATATCTTAAAAGCTGTTCCCAGATATAATTTTGAGGCACCATATTATATGGCATGGGCACTTTTAGAGGAAGCAGAACATTCTAGTAAACAAGAACAACAACAAATTGCAATAGAAATATATAGGAAAACGATAAAAGCTTTTGAAAATGCTATTAATAATCTTGAGAAAGCAGACAAGCTAGTGAAAGGAGAACAAGAATTAGTGAGGATAAATAAGCTCATGAAAGTTGCCGAAATAAGGATAAATTATTGCTCTGCTAGAATTAATCTAGAAAATGCACGAATTTTAGGAAGACAAGGAGAACATACTACCGCAGCAGAATTATTTGCAACCGCAGCATCAAAATTTCGAAGTGTTTGCACACGTTTCAAGTTAGAACGAGAACGAAAAGAATTAGAGGCAATTTATTTCCTTTGTAGAGCATGGGAAAGCATGGAATTAGCAGAAAAATATGAAGAACATACCAGATTTGCTGAAGCTGCAAATTTGTTTACTAAGGCAAGTAATCTATTTTTTGATACCAAACTAAAATTTCTGGCATCTGGAAATTCTGCTTTTTGCCAAGCTTTAGAGAATGGTTGTAAATTTGATGAGTCAATTGATCCAGAAGTTAAAACTCAGTTATACCCTAAGGTTAAAGTAATGCTTAGTAAAGCCGCTTCTTTATATGGAAAAGGGGGTTTTGAGAGTGGTGCTGATTGGGCGCAAGCAACTTCAATATATTTTGATGCAGCTTGGCAACTAATTAAGGCTGATGAAGAAACAGAGTTAAATGCAAAAGGAAATCTCCTAAAGATTGGTTCTGAGTATTTAAAATCAGCACTTGAGTTGTTCGGGAAAGCAGGTTATAAAGAAAAAGAAAAAGAGGTTAAAGACCGGTTATACAGAGTAGGAAAGGAAGAAACAACCCTTTTTTCTGCTTTAAGTACTATTCAAGAACCATCTATTTCGAGGAGTACAATTGGGATTGTTGCCCCAACGTGTCCTATAGAAACAAGTGAATCCCCGAGGTTAGGGGAAGTACGCGAGTTCTCAGAAGAACTTCATCAAAAAGAAAAAGAATTCAAACCAACAGTATCAGTTAAAGAACAACCTGTAGTCCTCTTGATTTTAACAACAGGGGGAGTTCCAATTTTTTCCTATCCATTTGCTGACGAATGGAAATTCGATGATGAACTTTTTGGGGGTTTTATGAGTTCTTTTAGTTCCATTAGCGATGAAATTTTCTCTGAAGGTCTTGATCGCGCTAAATTCGGACAGTATACTGTACTTATCGAACCTATAGCAGATTTTTCAATTTGCTATTTATTTAAAGGTCAGATATACTCAGCCAAAGAAAAGTTAACGATTTTTATTGATCGTATACAAAACAATTCTTCTATTATGAAAACACTGAATAAATTTAAGAAAACTAGTCAAGTAGTCGAATTAGACGATATTCCAATATTGGAAACCTTACTTACTGAAATTTTTCTTACGAAAAATCCTTAATATTCAAATTTCTTAAAACATAGGGAAAATTTAAAATTAGACTTAATCTAAACCTTTTATTTTAAGCGGTGCTCGCGGAGTGGTTCTACGAAATTTCACAGCAGGATACCCTAACGTGAAAGCCCCTAGTATCATACCTTTTATTCCTATAATATTTAAAATTTCCTTATTCATAGGAACCGCTCCTTGAATCATTCCTATCCAACAACTGCCAAGACCAAGACTTTCACCAGCGAGCATTCCATAAGTTAACGCAATTCCCGCATCATTTGCTCGTAAACCAACCATCACAGAGTTTTTTTCAACAACCCGATAATATAATACAATTACATGCGGTGCATTGTAAAAGATACCTCGCCCTAAAGATTTCATATATTTAAGTGCTTGTTCTGCTGATTGAAATCCCATATACTGATATTGAGTTTTCACAATTTCATCGCTCAAAGCCTCAATTTTTTCAGGATCAGAGAGAATTACATATCGCCATGCTCTGGCATTGGAAGCGCTTGGAGCGTATCTCATTGCTTCGAATACCTTTTCAATTAACTCCTTTGGAACTTTTTTCTTTTTATAATGCCTTATTGATCGTTTAGCTCGAAGGAGTTTAAATAAATTCTCATACTTAACAAGAGTTTCAGGTGAATCGATTCCCAGAAAAGTCTCTACATCATCTAAATCTTTAGTGATAATAGCATCCTCAGGGCAAATTGCGATGCAATGACCACAAATATTACAGGTCGCTAGGTTTTCATTGAAAATTACCTTCTTATCATTATTAAAAGAAAAATAACCCCGACCGCATTCTGTGATACATTGCCCACAATTCGAACATTTTTCTTTATCAATACCGAGAACTGACATAATCATTAAATTTAAAATGAATTTTTTTTTCCGTTTTTTAAGTAAATTAAAGGCAATTTATAAAAAATTGTACTAAATAGCTAACTTTAGATACTAATAAATTTTCGTTAGGTATACTTTATTTGAATATCAATAAAAAAATTATAGGAAAATGTTCACTTGTTCCCACTTGAATCGATAAAAGAAAAAGTTTTTTTAGTTAGGAATCAAATTAATAAAAAAAAAGGTGATAAAATTTGACAATTAAAACTAAAATAACAGAAATGTTTGGAATTAAGCATCCAATCGTTAGTGCCCCCATGGGCCCTTTTCGTACAGTCGAATTAGCCATAGCAGTTTCAGAAGCAGGTGGGCTTGGGACGATATCTCATACAACAGTTTCTATGGATGGTTATGAAAAAAATACCTTAGAAGCCTTAAAGAAGAACCTTGATTATGCTGTCGAGCAAACAGATAAACCATTTGGATTTAATATTATAACTTCGAGAAATATAGTTGATTGCGACAATTTGATAAGTGAAGCAGCAAAACACATTATGGACAATCCTAAACTGAGAGAGCAGTGTTTATATGCCCTTTCTAGTGCTGGTTCATCTAGAAGAATGCCTGAAAATAAAGAATTTCAAAAATTAAGGAAAGCAACGGAGATCAAGCACTTTCACGTTTCTCCAGCACTTTGGTTAGCTGACAAGAGTGTTGCTTCGGGAGTTGATGGTCTGGTAATTACTGGATTCGAAGGTGGTGGCCATCAATCCTACGAACAAGTAGGAGGGATAGTTTTACAACAACAAATCCAGCAAAAATATCCCGATATACCAAGGATTGCGTGTGGTGGATATGCAACAGGAGCAGGCTTGGCAGCAGCATTATCTCTAGGTGCAGATGCAATTGCCATGGGCTCAAGATTTATTGCATCTGAGGATAGCGAATTTCATGAAAATTACAAAGCTGTTATTCCACCTGCTAGAGCCCAAGATACACTCATAAGAACAGGTGCTCTCAGTATCATTAGATACTGGAGAAATAAATTTGCCTTATCAAAAGGAACAGTAAAATCTAAAGAGGAAAAAATAGCTGAAGAAAAAGCCTTAGCTGATCACCGTTCCGAAATTTCAAAGGAAGAACTTGCTGAAGAATTAAGAAAGGATGCAGCGGCAGCTTTTGCAGCTTATCGAGGGGATATGGAGAATGGGGGCGTCTTAATAGGACAAAGTATTGGAATCATAAATAAAATCGAAAAGGTTTCTGATATCATAGAAAGGATAGTAAAAGAAGCCGAAGAACAATTAAAGACTGCTACGGCTTATATCCAATAATTAATAATTTTTAAATTTTTATTATTTTTTTCCCAAACAATAACTAAAAGATTTACAAGGAATTTTCTATTTTCTGAAACTTTTCATTAAATTTTATTCTAAAGTTTCTCGGAAAAATTTTCTAAGCTCTCTATAACCGATAAGATGAATATCTAATGATTCTACATGTTTCTTTAGTCGTTGACTCGTGAACGCTTCATAGTCTTGGTTACGTTCAACTGGGGTATGCTTTAGTGCTTTAAGCTCTGAACTCATTTTTGCAGGGTGAAAAAGCATGTGAGTTAAACCCGGTTTTAAAGAATTAAACAAATCGCAATAATATTGAATTTTATCATCAATAAATTCTAGAGGTCCTGCTCTTAGATGATCAATTAATGGATAATTTTCTTTATCAAGATCCATCATCATCTTTTTAACGAAACCTTCTAAATTTTCGAATCCGTAGTCGATAAGTTGCCTTTTAGAAACACGAGGAAGAAATGCTGGAATTTTATATTCCCTTGCTAATTTTATATAGCTTTGAAGGAATTTTGGAAATATGACGGTACCCATATGACAATCAATATGCGTTACATCAATTCCATTTTGTAGAGCTATGTCAATCTGTGCCTTCATTTCAATTTCTGCTGATTTGGGATTTACATTTGAGTTTGCATCTTGAACAGTTTTCCACAAATATCCCTCAGTATCAAGTAATCCGGACTCTATGCTACTTGTGCTTAGAGGACGCCATCGATACGTATTATATTCACTGGTTAAAGTTAAATGAACTCCTATGTCATAATTACTACTTTGCTTACATGTATTCGCAGCTTCCATTAACCAACCAGAAACCGAGATAATAGAACCACATTTTGCAACACCGAAATCTAAACATTCAAAAGCAGCAACATTTGCTGAATGAGACATTGCGATGTCATCAATATGAGTTATAACAACTTTATCATCCGATTCATAGCCCATCTTTTCGATAATAGAAGAAACCATATTCTTTCACCCTATTAAAGTAAATTAAAAATAAAAACCATTTGCAATAGTGAGATTTCTAAAGAATATCAAATTATTATCTATTTCCATCTATTTAGAGTTGGATTCCAGTTTCCTACATATAATTTTTCATCAAAACTATTCAGAAGAGACATATCTTCTTCAGAAAGGTTAAAATCAAAGATTTGAGAATTCTCGATTATGTGTTCTTCTTTTGACGATTTAGGGATCTCAATGATATTATGTTGTAAACCCCATCGTATTAGTATTTGAGTTGGAGTTTTATTATATCTTTGGGCAACTTCTATTAGCTTCGTGTCGTTTAATCTTCTTCCACGAGTTAAAGGGCTGTAAGCTTCAAGTTTGATGTTATAACTCTCACAAAAATCCTTTAAATCTTTTAAATATAAATAAGGGGTAAATTCTACTTGATTTACTGCGGGTATAATATCCGCATTTTCTAAGAGTTCTTCAAGATGATTTTTGTAATAATTACTCACTCCTATAGAACGTGATTTACCATCTTTATAAATTTTCTCTAAAGCCTTCCATGCTTCTTTTCGATAAGGGGGATTTGGCCAATGCAATAAATAAAGATCAATATAATTCAAGTTTAAATTGGTCAGGCTTTTTTCAAAAGCTTTTAATGCCTTCTCATATTGAAATGATGTTATCCATAGCTTGGTTGTAACAAAAATTTCTTCTCTTTCCAACTTATATTCCTGCATCGCTTTTTTTATACCTTGTCCAACACCCTTTTCATTACCATATATCGCTGCAGTATCAAAATGCCGATATTCTGCTTCTATAGCCCATAGAATAGCTTCTATTACTGGTTTTCCATCTGGAATTTCCCAAGTCCCCAAACCGAGAAGTGGAATCTCATTATTATTATTTAATTCAATTTTAGAATCAATATTTAAATCCATATTATATCATTTAATAGCTCAATTCTTTTAAAATTATACTCAAATTTAATAAAAAATAAACCTTAGGCATATAAACTATAAATTTTTATAAACAACATAATTATCCCATTCTATAATTTCAAAATATTAAATGTATAGAGATGTAAAGGTAAATATAATGTCAGAAAATATCATTAAAAGGGAGTATCCCCAATTTAAAAGTGAAATTGCTGAAGTCAATAATATTAAACTTCATTATGTTAAAGCTGGACCCGAAGATGGAAAGCTAATTTTGTTTCTACACGGTTTTCCACAATTTTGGTATATGTGGAGAGATCAATTATTAGAGTTTTCCAAAGATTATTTAGCTGTAGCTCCTGATATGAGAGGATATAATCTATCATCCAAACCCGAGGAAATAGAACAATATCAACCACACCATATAGTAGAAGATATTAGAGCATTAGTTGAAGAACATTTTAATCGCAAAAAATGTATTTTAGTGGGGCATGATTGGGGAGGTGTGGTTGCTTATCCATTTGCAGCCATGCACCCAGAATTAGTTGAAAAGTTAATTATCATTAATGCTCCACATCCAAATGTTTTTGGAAGGTTGATTTCAAAAAACAAAGATCAGCAGACATCAAGTCAATATGTATTGTTTTTTAGAACACCAAATGCAGAAGGTTTTTTATCTGCAAATGATTTCCAAAATTTATTTAACGTAGTTGTGACATCCGAAATGGAATTCGACGATGATGATCGCCAAGTTTACAGGGAAGCTTGGTCACAACCCGGAGCACTCACAGGTGGGCTCAATTATTATCGTGCTGGTGGATTAAGACCTCCTTCAAAAGGAGAAGATATATCTGAGTTAGCTGATGAACAATTAGAAGCTAATCCAGTTATGATTAATATGCCTACGTTAGTAATTTGGGGAGAAAAAGACACAGCACTTACAGTTCATAACCTTGAGGGGCTTAATGAATTTGTACCAGATTTAACTATTAAACGTATTCCTGAAGGTTCACATTGGATTATCAATGAACAACCAGATAAAATAAATTCATTTATACGTGATTTTATTTAAAATGACAAATTGTGAGACCTTAGAAGATATTTCTCCGAGAATTTTAAATTGAAATACAATTTTTGGAATAACACAAGAACAGAGAACCAGAAAAAGTTTAATTTTTTATTTCAATTACTTTACCTTCTTTTGCTGATAAATAACACGCATCTACAATTTGGTGAGCCACTTTAGCATCTTCTAAACTTGGATTAGCTGGTTCATTATTAATTAATTTCCGAAAAAAGGAAATTTCCTGACATATACCCCAATATATTGGAGAAGGAAAATTATTTATACCCATTTCAATTTTATAGCTTTCATGGAATTCTTTGAACTTTATTCTTTTCTTAATACTTCCTGCCTCCCAAATATTGATACTTGTCCTCCGATCTCCAAAAACAAAAGCAAGATACGCATTTTCAAAAAAGATTTCGATATATCGAGCATCATGATTAACATTATGCCAGATTGAGTTTAAGGTTGCAGAACCACCATTTACTAATTCAAATAATACACTAACGCTATCTTCAATTTTCGAAACACCTGCAAAAAATTTGACGTGAGCAAAAACATTTTTAATATCCCCTAACCAGTAGCGCAACATATCTATATCATGTATAGAATGCTCAAAAAGAGTTCCATGATATGCAATGTCAGGGTTTCTTCTCCATTCCGTAGTATGTACTCCTTTACCCAAATATGGTTTTAGTTGATCATCTCGAAAGATTACGTTTTGAAGTGAGCCCCATTTTTCTCTATTCTTCTCAATCATTCTTTTGATATACCAAAACCACGGAAAGAAACGCAATATTAACCCTACTTGAATAATAATTCCCTTTTCACCTCGAATTCTAATCATTTCATCAATCTTATTAATAGAATCTGCAATTGGCTTTTCTTGAAAGATATTTTTTCCTGCATTGGCAGCAGCTAAGAACATTTCATAATGATATTTTGTTGGTGTACAAATGAAAATTGCATTTGTATCAGAATTCTCGATAAGATCTACATAATTTGTGTAAATATTTGGAATTGAATACCGTTTTCCAACCTTTTCTGCCAAGTTTTCATCGATATCGCAGATTGCATTAATTGAAATATCTGCTTTTCCACGAAAGTATTCATTTTTAATTATTCGTTTTATAGCAAAAGCGTGAGCATCTCCTATAAATCCAGCTCCAATAATTCCAATCTTTAACTCTCTCATAATTGAGTATAGCTCAATTAAATTAATTAAATATTTTAATATTTTAAAGAAAAAACAAAAGTTTTATGATTTGAATTTTAAATTAGGGTTTCAGAGATTTATTTTAATTTTTTTCCCTTTCGAAGATCCATAAAATATTTTCAAGAAATTTGAATTCCCACCCTTGAGCTGCCATCTCATCCAATTTTTCTTGAGCAGAATTAACAAGTTTTTCTAAAGTCTTTCTTCCTTTAATGGTAACTACTTTATACTCTTTCATAAAACAACCTCCTATTATTTAATTTGTATAAGTGTATATCAAATTAATAGGTATATGATTCTTTCTTATAAAAGATAGATAAACATTCTAAAGTGGAAATAAAAAAAAAATTAAGGTTTTTTTTGCTGATTTTTCATTGCAAGCCCCATTTTGCGCCAAGATTGTCTTCCTCCTTCCCACATTGGTCCTTGTGTATTTTTTCCTTTTAATTCACGACCAATCCATTTTTCTCCTGCAGGAACTTTTTTTCCCATACCTACAAAAGAAGTGGCTCCCACCATAGCATCATTTTCTACTGTTACCGTAATCATCAGTACTGATTTAATTCCTACAACAGTGTTATTTCCCAGAGTTGCTCCATGAACTATCGCACCAAAACCTATTAGATTATTATCTCCAATTGTAGTCTTAAATCCCTGGGCAGTATTGATTATACAAGCATCTTGGAAAACATTTTTAGCACCAATTTCAACCTGTGCAAAATCCCCCCTTATGATTACTCCTTGATACACGACATTCTCTGCACCCATCGTAACATCACCTATAATCCATGCGGACTCTGAAATCCAGCAAGAAGGGTCAATTTTAGGAGATTTAATCTTTCCATTTATTTCTATAGGGATTATCGGCATTTTATTCATGTAAGACTTTTTTCTATTTTTAATAACATTAAATTTCTATTTTATAAAAAGGTAGAGTTGGGGATTGATGGATAGATATTGATCTTTATATTTGTAAATGTTTAAAAAGATATTTTTTGACTATTCTATTACAAAGTACTTTGTTGAGTTTTTTATGTCTGAAACAGGTTTAAAAATATTTAAACTCAATTTTGATGGGTCTTTTGATGAGATTTCCTATGAAAATATAAAGGATGTTTTCACAATTGTAAACATCCTAGCTATATATTTATCTCAAAAGAAAACAATGTATATCTGGATAGGACGTAATGCGACTCAAGCCTTAAAAAATCATATTTCAAATATTCGAGTGTTATTAAAAGAAGAATTTCCCGAGTTCCGTATTCTTCGTAATTTTACATTTGAAATGAGAGATGAACAATTTGAGTTTTTTAATAATTTGAATATAACCAAAGAAGAATTGTATGAAATTATTGATTATCAAGAAAAGGTGATGCTCCCTACCTTAAAGGAAATAGATTCATTAAAATCTCAACTGGAAAAGTTTATCGAATCAGAAGATTTTACTAATGCTATTAAGGCTTCAGAAGAAATTATTATACTAGCAAAAATAATCGAGGATGATGCTGTTTTAACAGAACAAAATAGATTAATAGTTGAAATTAAGTCAAAATATGAAGATAAGGTTATAATTGATGAAATTTCAGAAAAAGTACCCACCCTTGATAAAGAATTTACTAGATTAATTGAAGAAAAAGAATATTTAAAAGCACATCAATTGATTGAAGAATTTGAAATAAAATTTAGAGATAAATATGATTTATCTCTAATACCAATTGTTAAAGAATTACTGTCAAAAGAAAAAAAAATCTGGAAAGAAGAACAAGATCGATTAACTAAATTATTGAATAAATTAGAAACCAACCTTTACCTTGCCTTGAAGAATCTCGATATTGAAAAAGCAGAAAATTTAATTGAAAAGGGGAAATCTCTTTTTTCGAATCTACTCAATAACGAGATTAAATTGAAATGGGGGGGATTTGAAACCGAAATTCACACCGCAAAACAAAAAGTTGATCTTATTGGAGTTTGTGATAATTTCTTGAAAAGTTACACTGAATTAAGGGAAAATTTTCAATTTAAATCAATCTATACAGAAATAAATAATTTACTTAAAAAGGTTCAAGATTTAGATATTCCTGATTATGAGAAGAAATTAGAGAATGTTAGAAAAGAGGTTAATTCTGCTGAGGAATCTTATAAAAAAAAATTATTGGAAATTGCTGAGTTAGAGAAAAAAATTAAATCTAACCAAAAGAATAATCTTATTGATGATACATTAAGAGATTGTCAGAATATTCTAAAACTTATAAAGTCAATAAAAAAGTCAGATTTAGAGGAATATTATACTACAATCTTAAATGAGACTGAAGAAGCAATTGAAAAAAGGAGAATTTTTGAGGAAAAACAAGAAAATTTGAAAAAAGAGCTAACTCAATTGAATAAAGAAATTAATGATTCACTCAAGAAAATGGACGTAGAAAAAGCAGGGGACGTAATCGTAAAATCAAAAATTTTTCTTGCTGAACTTGTTGATAATAAAGTAAAAGAAAATTGGAATAAATTGGAAAAAAATTATAATTTGGCTAAAGAACTCATCCAAAATGTTGAAACTTTAAGTAATGATGGGATTTTAGCCTTAGAATCAAAATCTTATAATGATTGCCTGAAAAAATATGAAGAGATTGTAAGTCTAATTCAAGGATATAATAAACAAATACAAGGAAGGGGGAGAAGTTGACTGAGGAAGAGGTAAAACCCATTAAGGAGAAAGAAGAAAAACGTAAAATAAAAGTCATTTCGGAGATTGATGACTTATTAGCAATCCAAGGTCAATATTATATCAAAGGACAATTAAAAGACGCATTAGGTCTCGCAGATAAAATAATAGAATTGGCAGAAACAGAAAGCTTAGAGTCATTTATTAGAGAACAAGAACAATTGATTGCAAGAATCAAGGGGATATTAAAAAAGAGAGAGGAAGAAAAAAGAGGGAAGTTAATTAATCAACTTAAAACTGAACTAACAAAATTGGAAACAAAATTTAATAACGCATTTAAAGCTGAAGATTTCATTACAGTAGAGCAAATTATAAATGATGCCAAAAAACCTCTTTTTGAACTAAGCGATGAAAATACTACCTTGAAATGGAGAGAGTTTGAGAATAAATATATAGATGCCAAAACTAGGAAAGAAATAATCGAGGAGGTCTTAAAATTAATCAAAGAACGTTCAGATTTAATAACAAATTTTCAATTTGAAGATTTTAGATTACGAATAACGTACTTAAAAAAACAGGTCCTAGATAAAGGTATAAAAGATTACGGAGAGAAATTAAGAGATATGGAAAAAGAATTGATTGTAGCTGAAGAGTCTTATAAAAATATTCAGGAAAAAATAAAAGGAATTTCAGAGAAAATCTCAATTCAGAGAGAAAGCAAAGAATTTAAATCAGCTATAAAAAATTGTGAGGATCTCCTTGAACTGGCGACTTCTATTAATAAAAAGGGAATAGTAGGAGAGTATTCATCTATTTTGTCAGACCTTAAAGCTGACCTAGAATTCGAGGATTTAAAGGAATTTATCAAAAAGCTTAATGATCAAGGTTTATATTCTCTCAAAATTGGTGAAATTCAAGCGTCAATTGAAAAATTTAAAAAAATTCAAGATATCATGAAAAAATACATCTAAATTAATATTAAACTAATTTAACTTACCATAATATATCTCAGTATCATATTCGATTCTTACCTTCCCATTATCCTGGTTTTCTTCAAAAATAGTTTTCAGGTTATTAATCATTTTATTATACATTGGACTTCCTTCTAACGGAATATATGAGGCTGAAAGCAACCGACCTTTTAAATCTTCAAAATGTAAATCTTGATAATTATAGAAAATTTCTTTCTCGTATTGAAAAAATTCATCAATATTTTTTTCATTCTTCCTAACTTGCTTATAATCAGTTCCATATTTAGAGACAAGGTTTTCATATTGGGTTGAAAATCCTTTTCCTGTTTTTCTTCGGTTGTTCCATATTAGAACGACATATCCATCAGATTTGAGTATGTTCTTGAATTCTTTTCTCGTTTTTTCAACATTGAACCAATGAAATGCCTGACCAACAATTATTAGATCAATGCTATTATTCAATAAACTAGTATTTTCTGCTGAACTATGAATACTTACGAAATTAGAATAATCTTTTAACATTTTCTCAGCAGCCTTTCTCATTTCAGAATTAGGCTCCACACCAAAAACCTTATTACCATTTTTTAAGAATAATTCACTTAAAATACCTGTGCCTGAACCAATATCTGCAATAATTGATTGCTTTGATAATATTTTCTTTTCTGTCAGAAATTCAATAATTTTTGGGGGATAACTGGGTCTATATTTGATATAATTCTCTACTCTTGAAGAAAACCTTTTCTTTGGATCAGCTAAATATCCATTATCTACCATAGAACTCAAATAAATAAAAGAAAAAATAAATAAAAAAAATTATTGGTTATTATCCATATTTTTGCTTAATATGAGGTAATTTGCCACCAGCTTTTAGAACCTCAATTTCAGTTTTGCTTAAGGAATGAGTTAATGGAATTTCAATGTTTTTACTTATATTTTTCAGTATTACTTCACCAGATTCTATTGTAGTTAAATCAATATCAAATTTATCTCCTTGTTCAATTTTATTATAATCATCCTTATTTACAAATGTTAAAGGAACAATTCCAAAATTCACTAAATTAGCTAAATGAATACGCGCAAAGGATTTTACTATTATTGCTTTAAGACCTAAATATTTAGGAGCAATAGCTGCGTGTTCTCTACTTGAACCTTGTCCATAATTTTCACCTCCAACAACAAAACCTCCATTTCTTTCCAATGACCTATCGTGAAATGATTCATCTACTACATTAAATACAAACTTACTTATTTCTGGAATATTACTTCTTAAAGGAAGAATATTAGCTCCTGCTGGCATAATATGGTCTGTGGTAATATCATCCTCAACTTTTAGCAGAACTTCTCCTTCTAATTTTACAGGTAAGGGATTAAATTCAGGCAATGGTTTTATATTGGGACCTCTTATTATTTCTGCATTTTTGGCTTTTTCAGGAGATAAAGGAGGAATTATCATATTATCATTTACTATAAACTTCTTTGGCATATCAAACTTTGGAAATTTGCCTAAAGATCTTGGATCTGTTAATTTTCCACTAAGAACGGAAGCTGCAGCAGTTTCTGGGCTGACTAAATATGCTTGTGCGCTTCTTGTTCCAGATCTACCTAGAAAATTCCGGTTAAATGTTCTTAATGTGACGGCTTCACTTTTAGGTGCAAGTCCCATACCAATACAGGGTCCACATGCATTTTCTAATATTCTAGCTCCCGATTCAACTAAATATCCCATTTCACCTGATTTTATCATATGATCTACTACTTGTCTGGATCCTGGAGAAACTGTAAGAACTGTATTTTCACTAATAGTTTTCCCTTTCAAAATATTAGCAACAACCTTTAAATCTCTTAAAGAAGAGTTTGTACAAGAACCAATGCACACTTGATCAACAACTAAACCTTCAATTTCCTTCACAGTCTTTACATTACCAGGACTATGAGGTTCAGCAACAAGAGGTTCAAGCTTACTTAAATCAATTTCTATTCTATCATCATATTCAGCATCATCATCAGGTAATAAAGAAACCCATTGATCTCCTCTTTCTTGAGCTTCTAAAAATTCTTTAGTGATCTCATCAGAAGGAAAAATTGAAGTTGTTGCGCCAGTTTCAGTACCCATATTTGTAATTGTACCTCGTTCTGGTACAGATAAAGTTTTAACTCCTGAACCTGTATATTCTAAAACTTTATTAACTGCTCCTTTAACACCTATTCTCCTTAAAACTTCTAAAATAACATCTTTAGCTGAAACATAATCAGGTAGTTTTCCTGTAAGGTATACATTTACAATTTTTGGCATTTTTAGTCGGAAGGCTTCACCTGCCATAGCAGCGGCTACATCAAGACCTCCTGCTCCTATTGCAATTGACCCAACTCCGCCTCCTGTTGGAGTATGACTATCACTCCCTAATAATGTTTTTCCAGGTCTAGCAAATCTTTCTAAATGAACTTGATGACATATCCCATTACCTGGTCGAGAAAAATAAAGTCCATATCTCGCAGCAATACTTTGAAGATATCTGTGATCATCCGGATTTTTAAAATCTGTTTGTAAAGTATTATGGTCGACATAACTCACTGATAATTCTGTTCGTACTCTATCAATGCCAATTGCTTCAAATTGTAAGTAAGCCATTGTACCTGTTGCATCTTGTGTTAACGTTTGATCAATTTTTATCGCGATATCCGTACCCTTTTCTAATTTACCTTCAGTTAAATGTTGTTCTATTATTTTTTCAGTTAAAGTTTTCCCCATTTTTTATTATCAACTTCTATTTAATTCTTTAAAAATTAATATTTTATTTTAAATTATAATTTAAGAAAAATGTTTTTTAAACAATATCTAAATTTGGAAAATTGAATTAGCTTTATCCTATATTAATTAGCTAAAATTTATTAGAATTGGATTACTAACAAAATTACCGATAAATTTTATAATTCAATTAATCATAATAAAATGAAATAAAATGTCAGAAGAGTATATTCGAGGCCAAATTAGCGCGAAAGAAGACGAAATCACGCGAATTGAAGAAGAGGCCTCAAAAAAAGACGCTTCAGCTGAAGCTGAAATTGAGGAAAAATTTGATCCAAAAATAGAAGAAGCAACAGCAAAACTTAATGAGGAAGAAGGTTTACGAGATGAAGCTATTCAAAAAGTAGAAGAATGGACTCAAAAAAAGAAAGAAAAAATAGCTGCAGCCAAAGAAGCTAATAAAATTTTAGTGGATCTTAAAAAAGATAAAGAAAAGGCTCTTAATGAAAAATTAAAAATAATTGATTCGCAAAAGAAAGAACAGATTAAAAGAGTTGATGGAGAAATTAAAGCCTTAAAAAAGCAATTGCTCGCTTTAGAAAAAGAAAAAGCTAAACAAGCTGCTCAAGAAGAGGATTAAATAATCTATATCTTTCTTGTTTTATTTTTATGATAATTTTTTAAACATTTTTTTTAATAATATTAAATTTTTTAAATAATCGAAATCCAAGGTAAATTAACTGATATTATTAACAGGGTTCACTCGTTATGGAAATTATAAAGAAAATGTCAGCGGTTTGATTGTTAAAAATCTTGTTTTTAAGAATTTTAATATCAAAAAAGTAATATTGCCTGTAAGTTGGAATTTAAGTATAAATTCATATAAAAACATACTAAATAAATTAGAAGAAAAACCAAAAATTGTAATTTTATTAGGAATTCATTCGAATAAACATTATCACTTAGAAAAATTTAGTTGGAATATTGCGTTTGGACAAGATAATGGAAACCATATTAAATTTGGGATGATTGAGAAGAACTTACGTCTATGGTTGAAAACTCCTTTAAATGTAAGAAAATTATATTCATTTTTAAAAAATTCAATTGATATTAGAATCTCATATTTCGCAGGAACATATTTATGTAATTATATTTATTATTGGGCTCTTTTGCTTTCATGTAATGAATATCCAGCTCTATTTATTCATATACCAGAAAATGAAAAATTAAGTAGAGGTATCAGTTTTATTAATATGATCATAAGAACAATAATTCAAATTCTATAATCCACAGCAAATGAAAATTTAAAGATTAAGTGGTAACTTTTGACCTATATCATTGATTTTATCTTTCATTTTATCAGGATGAATTCTTAATTCATCATAAAGCCAAGACATAAGCCGTAATTTTGAGTTATAAATTTCAACTTCTTCTTCAAAAAGTTCCATTCCATTGTTACCTTCTAGTTTCATTATATTCCATGAAATCTAAGAAACATATTTATCAGAGTAATATCCAGGTAACATTTAAACAGAGAATATTAAAATTTGAACTGTTTTTCAAAATGCTAAAATTTAGCTATTCAGATATTTCTTCTTAATATCATCAAGACCATAGATAATATCTTCAATTGGACCACCATTAATAACTTTATCTAATTTTCCAATTAATTCTTTAGGAAAAATTTCAAATTTTGCTACATTCTCTCTATAGTCTTTAAATTGATTAGAAACTGAATACAATGAATTACTCCTTTTTATTTCTAATTCTTTCGTAACTACATTCAGAAAAGACTCAATCAATTCATTATAAATCCTTTTTTCAAATTGTTCTATCTCATAATTCACTTCGTAAACCATATGATCGTATTTTTTGTTAACATCTTGGATTTCTTTTTCTCTTTTTGCATTAATCTCGTCTATTTTTGGCTTCAAAACTTTCTTTTTTAATTCTAATTCCTCGAGTCTAGATTCTAAATGGTTGGTCATAATACTTTTTAATAAAACGTTTTATTTAAAGAATTAGCTAAAGCGATTTAAGAATAAATAAAAAATATATCTTTAGAATTATTTCAAATTTCTATGTCAAAAAAGATGTTAATACCCCAACCAGAAGAAAAATTAAAATTTATTGATATTCATTGTCATTTACCATTTCCTCGCCCAAAAAATGACCAATTGCCAAGTAATCAAGAACAATATAACAATTTCTTTCGATTAGGTGGGCAATATTTAATTACAAGTACAATAAATGTAGATACGCTCAATCTTACATTATTATTTATCAAAGAAGGTTATAAAAATTTTGGTTTCACTTGCGGTTGGGCACCCCAAACCGTAACATATACTCCTAAAGATAAATATGAGGCTGAATGGGAGAAATGGATTGATTATGTACTAAATCATACTAAAGAATTTTTAGCTATTGGTGAGATTGGTTTAGATTTTCATCATGCAAAAACTCTAGAAAAAAGAAATAAACAAATATTCGTTCTCAAACAAATATTTGAATTGACAAAAGATATTGATAAACCTTATGTTTTACATGTCAGAAACGCAGCTGAACATGAATTTGATAGGGAAAACCCTAAACATAGATTCAATAAAAGCGATGGAGCTAATAAGGAAATCTTAAAAATTATAAATGAATTTAATATTTCTCCAAAAAAGGTTATATGGCATTGTTTTTCGGGACCAGAGGAATATGGAAGAACTTTAACTAATCAAGGTTTTATCATCTCTGTTCCAAGTTCCGCATATGGGTTTAACAGATGGCGTAAGGTTTCAAAGAATACTCCTTTAGGATCAATAGTAACCGAAACAGATTCTTATTATCAACATCCATATAAAAGAGGGCCTATAAATGTTCCTTCGAATGTAAGATATGCAATTGCTGCTCTTGCTTATTCTCATAATGTAACTCAAGAGTCGGTGAGCAAAATAACAGTGGAGAATGCAATAAACTTTTTTAATTTGGAGATTGAAAATTAGAAATATTAAAAAATAAGAAACTCATTACTCTAAATACTAATAATAGACTTTAAAATTGGTGCATTTATTGAAAATTTTAATAACCTATTTTTCCCAAACTGGAAATACCGAAAAAGTTGCGAAAAGTATTTATGAAGGGTGTCAAGGTGAAGATGTAGAATTAAAACCTATTAAAGATGTGGATCCCTCAGATTTGAAAAACTATGATTTAGTATTTTTAGGATCAGGCATTTATGCAAGTAGAGTAAATAAATCTCTCGTAGATTTAATTGCTGCAGCTCAAGAATTACCGCCTAAATTCGTTTTTTTCAACACTCACGCAAGTAAGGACGCATATCAAGATGGCTTTAAAGTAGTTAAATCAAAAATGGGTGAATCTTCACAAATAATAGATGAGTTTGATTGTTGTGGAGATAATATTGGTGTACCTGAAGCAATACGAAAATCAATGTTGGATAGGTTGCCAGAAGATAAACGGAAAGAAGCAGAAGCACATCAAGAATGGCTTAAAGGAAGACCCAATGAAGTAGATCTACAGAATGCTAAAAGTTTTGCTCAATCTGTATTAAAAAAGTTGTAGTTTTGTAAATAACTGAATCCTAAATTATTATTCTTTTTAACTACAATTCTTTCCTTAATCCTGAAATTAAAATAATAATTATCCTATATAAAATACCAATTAAGACAAGTAGAACTAACTTTCCTTTCATATATAATTTGTTAATGTTATCTTGTTTTTAAGATCCTCATTTGTAATAGGAATAATTTTCTAAAAATCATTTTTATAAATTTACTTCTAAATGATGTTCTAATTAAACTTAATAAAATATTACGTTTTAGTCTGAATGTACTCCTATTTTTATTGTAACCTATTCGTTTAATGTAAAAATTGTTTTGTAGTATTGAAATTATTAATTGATAGGTAATAATCGCAATAATATCCCATGCTCGTCTTATATGGATTTCTGGATATTGTAATTGCTCTCCCATTGCTATTCTAACAACTTCAATAATATGATATAAATCAATATTACTCCCAATAAGTTCTCGAGTTGCCCATAATAAATACAAACAGCCACTGCAATAAGAAATTAACGCCTTTGCTCCTGTATCTTCCGCTTCCTTAAATTTTTTAACCCCTTCTGAAATAATATCGAATGGGATCGATATATTTCGTACCCAAGAAGCCCCCGCTCCAAAACCACAACAGAGAGAATCTTTTTTAATGTGTTTCATTTCTTTAATTTCGCAACCACATAATTCCAAGATTTTTCTTGGTGGTTCCCAATATATTCCATTTAAAGTTTTTGAATAACAGTTGTCATGAATAGTAACACTGAAATCTATCGGATTTGTTATTTCAATTTTCTTAGATTTTAAAGAATTTAATAACCATTCATTGAAATTAATGAAATTACGATTATGTTTAATTCCCATCTCTTTAGGATGTACTTCTGAAAATATATATTGAACGGCGTCTAATGTATGAGTAATGTTTTTAACATCCCACTTATCAAAATCAATTTTACATTTTTCTGCAATTTTTTGGACAATGTCTAAATATCCTCCTTGGTATAAGTAGGCACCACCCTCCCATTGATCAATTAGATCAACTGGTTTAAAATAATCTAACAATTTACTTCCACCTAGTATAAAGGGGAATAAATGAGTGTAATTTCCAATTATCAAGATTTTATCTTCTGGTTTGGGGGCATAATTCATCCAATCAGAAATCCATTTCTTTTCTTGCTCAGATAGAAAAATGTTAAGTAGTTGCCAAATATTTGGTTCCTCTGTAGG
>JBHLOJ010000167.1:0-5037 GCA_048940605.1 Promethearchaeota archaeon | reverse complement strand
AGCAAATCAACAATTTATTATATTTTATACTATTTTTAAACATAAATTAATATCTAAGTTTTGAAAAATCATGACTGAATCAATTAGCACATTAAGTAAGAAATTGCAAGAAAAGTATAATATTACACCTACAACTAGTTTTGCTGACTTAGTAAAACGTAAAGCAGAAATTAGTGGTGATAAAGTTTTTCTAACATTTATTAGAGATTTTGATAAGGGTATTGATGAAAAATATACTTATCGAGATATGTATCTACAATCAAATCGCTTTTCAAACGCTCTACAAAAATTAGGAATAAATCGAGGTGAAGGTCTTTCTCTTTATCAAATTAATAGCCCTGAATTTTTATTTGTATTGTTTGGTGCATGGAAAATAGGAAATTATGTAGTATTGGTGAACACAGGATTAAAAGGTGAGGGATTGCAATATATTATTGATCATAGCGATAGTAAAATATTGGTACTACATTGGACTTTAATCGAGAATTATTTAAATATAAAAGATCAGCTACCAAAAATTCAGCATGTTATTGTAGATACCAATGAAGCTCCAGCTGATTTCAAATTACCTGAAGGCATTTTATCTCTTCAGAAATTAATGAACGATGCATCCGAAGATGATCCAAAAGTGGATATAAGACCAGATGACATGTTAACATTAATGTATACATCTGGAACTACAGGTTTGCCAAAAGCGACGACATTTTTTCAGAGAGGTGTATATGGAATAGCACTCCTTGGTGTACTTCTATGGTCTCTTAGATGGTCATCACCAGGAGCTAAATTATATACCTGCTTACCTTTATTTCACGGAAATGCTCTTCAATTATGTACTATGCCTGGATACTATGCTGAAATCCCCGTTGTACTTTCTAAAAGATTTTCTGCTTCTAGATTTTGGGATATAGTGCGGAAATATGAAATTACCACTTTTAATACTTTAGGTTCAATGCCTCAGTATCTTATGAAGCAACCAGAACGTCCAAATGATAAAGATCATAAAGTTCGTGTAGTTTCTTCGGCTGCAGCTCCAAAAGAAATTGTTAGGGCTTTCGAGGAACGATTCAATGTAAAATTGCATGAGGGCTATGGTGCAGTTGATGGTGGTAGCTTTGCTTTAGGTACCGATGGTGATCCTAATGCTCCTGTAGGATCCATGGGAAAATCGGCACCAGGTATTATAGCAGAAATTATGGATGATGAAATGAATATTTTAGGGCCTAATGAGACCGGAGAATTGGTATTTTTAGTTAAAAAAGAAGAAGAAGAAATGAGAAAAGTAACTTATTACAAAAATCCAGAGGCATCTGCGTCACGGATTCAAGTGGCCCCCGATGGTAGGTCTTGGTTTCTCACAGGAGATTTAGCAACTAAGGATGAAAATGGCTGGTTCTTTTTTGTCGATCGTAAAAAAGATTCAATTCGACGACGCGGAGAAAATATTGCGGCTTGGAGCATTGAAAGGGCTATTAATGGACATGACAAAGTACTAGAGTCAGCAGCGTACGGCATTAAAGGACATCAAGTGGGAGAGGATTATGCTGAAGATGAGGTTATGGTTGCTGTAGTATTACAACCTGGTCAAACGATGACTCCTGAAGAGTTATTAGATTTTCTTCAAGATAAACTCGCATACTTTCAAATACCTCGCTTTATTGACTTTGTAGATGAATTACCAAAATCAAAAGTTCATAGAATAATGAAGAGATTCCTTAAAGAACGTGGAGTTGTTGGTACAACTTATGATCGAGAAAAAGCTGGTTATGAGATAAAACGAATGTGATTTGAGACCAAGTTTTTTTATTTTTTTATTATTTTTATTTCTGATTCTAGTGATGTTATTTAAATCCAAAAAATAATGTAAATTTATAACATACTATTAAACGAGATTTGAAACTATGAATAAAAAGCCAAATATCATTTTAATCTTTCCCGATCAACATAGGGGTGATATAATTGGGTGTATGGGAGACCCAGTAGTGATAACGCCAAACCTTGATAAGCTTGCATCTGAAGGAGTTGTGTTTACTCAATGCTTTACCAATTCACCATTATGTATTCCCGCTAGGGCTACTTTGATGACAGGAAAATATGTTAGTGACCACGGGGTAATTAATAATAATATGGAGGCAAGTAGTTCAAGTCAAAGTCACGTCAGAAATATTCGAGATTCGGGGTATCATACAGCTGTAATAGGAAAAACTCATTTATATGAGCATAGAGCAGATGCGGGATGGAGTCATACCAATGATAAAATAGATGTTTTAAAGGAATGGGGTTTTGAAGATATTCATGAAATCACCGGACCTATAGCTTCAGCTAGGATAAATTCTCCTTATACGGATTATTTAGAAGAAAAAGGATTGTTAAAAGTCCATCGTAAGTATTTAATAGACTATTGGTCAGAATGGTCACGTGGTGAAGCTAAACCATGGAAATTACCTCCTTCTCCTCTCCCATCAGAAGATCAGCTAGACAGCTACACAGGTCAAAAAGTTGTAGAATGGATAAACAATTATAATGGGGAAAAACCTTTCTACCTTCAAATATGTTTTCCAGGACCCCATGATCCTTTTGATTCAACACAAGAGTATCGAGATAAATATAAGGCAGAAGAGATGCCCGTAGGAATTTTAGAAAGACCGAAACAACCTTATCCTGGTAATGTCCAATTTGTATTGAACTGGAGTGGACTTGATGGGATGACACAAGCTCAAAATCAGCTAATGAAAACTTTCTATTATGGCAAGATTACTTTAATTGATGAGTGGGTTGGGAAGATTATGATAGCCTTAGAAGAAAAAGGATTAATGGATAATACCTGGATAATTTATACTTCCGATCACGGTGAAATGCTTGGAGATCATATGATGAGTCATAAAATTGTATTTTATGAGGGAGCCATACGGATTCCACTTATTATTAGACCTCCTAGTGGGATGAGTGGATGGCAGAGCAAAAACCTTACCGATCAAATCGATATTGCTGCTTCTTTAATTAATATAGCTAATGCAAAGCTTTTAGAAAATTGTGAAGGAAGATCCTTGATTCCTCAAGTTCTAGCTGGACCTGAGAATGAGCATGCACAAGAAGGAAAAGATGTTGTATTTAGCCAAGTTCTTCGGTATACTATGGTCAGAAATGAACATTATAAACTAGTTGTGAGATCTCATAATTTAGAACCTGTGGAATTCTATGATCTTATAAATGATCCAAATGAATTAGAAAATAAATTTAAAGATCCAAATTTAGAACCTATTAGACAACAATTAATCGACAATCATCTAAAAAAACTACTCAAAAATGCTAAAACCAAGTAATTCGTGTAATATAAAAGTTGGAAATGAACTAAAAAGATAAATTTTTATTGTTTACATTGTTATTAATTTTTTATTTAAACTTAAAATAACAATCCGTTATAAAGAGATATTGATTAATGAAAGGGTGAAAAAGATATCTGATTTTAAGATAACAGCAACAACAACCTTTAATGATGTTGTGAAAAATAAAGCTGAAACTGTAGGTGACAAGGTTTTTTTAACATTTGTTAGAGACTTTGATAAAGGGCTCGATGAAAAATATACTTATCGAGATATACATCTATATTCAAATAAGTTGGCAAATGGATTATCAAAACTTGGATTGAAAGCAGGTGTTGGGCTCTCATTAATGGAACTTAATTCTCCGGAATTTTTATTTACTTTATTTGCAACGTGGAAACTTGGCGGGTATGCAGTGTTAATTAATACTGCCTTAAGGGGAGTAACTTTACAATATATTATTGATCATAGTGATACACAGATATTAATAATACATTGGAGTATGATTGATGCTTTTTTGGACATTAAAGATGATTTACCAAAAATTAAGCATGTTATAGTCGAAATGAATGAAGCACCAGAAGATTTTAAGCTTCCAAATGGCATGATATCATTTCAAGAATTAATGCAATCCCCTGATGATGATATAGAGGCTGAAATTGATTTTGAAGAAAAATGTTACCTTATGTATACTTCAGGCACCACAGGACCACCAAAAGCTACTACTTTTTTTTATAAAAAAACCCTTGCAGGTAATGCTTTACAAACGGCTTCTGGTTTAATAAGATTATTTCTTGGTGGGAAAGATGACGTTTTATTCACATGTTTGCCTTTATTTCACGGAAATGCACTCCAAATTACAACAATTCCTGGATATATGACAGAAACTCCTGTGGTTATTTCTAAGAGGTTTAGTGCAAGCCGACATTGGGATATATGCCGAAAGTATAAGGTCACGTCTTTCAATCTATTAGGAGCCATGCCACAATTCTTACTAAAACAACCAGAACGCCATAATGATGGAGAGAATGACGTTAGATTAATTGTTTCTGCTGCATGTCCTAAAGAATTAGTAATACCCTTTGAGAAACGTTTTAATGTAAAGATAAATGAATTTTATGGTGCTGTTGACGGCGGGGGTTACATACTCGGTCCTTTTTTCCAAAAGAATGTTCCTGTAGGCTCAATGGGTAAAGCTTTAGGAGGCACTAAAGCAGGCGTTATGGATGAGGAAGGAAATTTATTAGGACCTGAGGAAATAGGAGAATTAGTCTTTTTAGTAAATAGAGGAGAGCTAGAAATGCGGAAAGTTACTTACTATAAAGATGAAACTTCTACTAAAGATAAAATTCGCGAAGCAAATGACGGTAATTTATGGCTTCATACAGGAGATTTGGCTACGATGGATGCCGATGGTTGGTTTTACTTTATAGATAGGAAAAAAGACTCCATTAGACGTAGGGGTGAGAATATATCACCATGGTCAATCGAGCGCGTTATAAATCAGCATGAAAAAGTATTAGAATCCGCTGCTTATGCAGTCCAACCTGAAGGAATAGTTGAAGATGAGGTAATGGTTTCAGTAGTATTAAAACCAGGTGAATCTATGACACCAGAAGAATTACTCGATTATTGTCAGGGTAAAATGGCTTATTTTATGGTACCCAGATTTGTCAATTTCATTGATGCACTTCCTAAAAGTGAAGTGCATAGAACC
>JBHLOJ010000058.1:0-21888 GCA_048940605.1 Promethearchaeota archaeon | reverse complement strand
TGTTTTTTCAGACGAGTCTGGTTTTTTTAAACCACACCCAATGATGTTTAAAATACCATTGGAAAAATTAAAATGTAAAGCTCAAAATGCAATTCATGTTGGTGATAGGTTAGAAACAGATATTAAGGGAGCAAATGATTATAAAATGTATTCTGTTTGGTTTAACGATTCAGATAATCCAAATTCACTTGAAATACAACCGGATTATGAGATACAAGAAATTTATGAAGTTATTAAGATTGTAAATGATTTACCTTAAATCACCAATAAATATTTCTGTGATAGATATCCCACAGTGCATATTGAACTACCTATAAAAAAACCACAAATACCGAAAGTAAGTCTAAAATAATCCCAAAAATGATAGTGTCCTAAGAAACCTATTTCTGAATAAATATACTCCATAAAAAATATCCATGAAATCATTAGTAAGATGGGTAAAATCCCGTAAATAGAAATGTTATACCAGGTGATAACATATTCTCTTTCAGGATCTCTTCTAAAGTTACGAGCGATTAGAATATTTTTGATTATTAAAAAAGATAATGCAGTTGTAAAAGCAAAACTTGTTTATAAAACAACAGGATTAGAATTGAAATAAAAAGTTAGATCTAAGCCAATTAGTTTCTGAAATCTTCTATAATAGTAGAAAAATAATATGGTTTTTTGTAAAATCCTGAGACATTTGATACTTAATTATATATTTTTATATCTAACTGTTGTTGTTCTAGCCATAAGCCAGTATTTAATAAGTAATCATTCCCAAATTTATGTGTTATATGATAAGGGATATATTGAATAATAAATTAAGATTAAAATTCTTGTAAAAAATGAAAAAAAAATACTGTAAGGTTATAGCAGATTACAAAACTCCTTTCCCTGATCCTTTAAAGCTTCAGAAATATGATGTAGTTAGGACTGAAGAAAAGGAAAGTGAATGGCCTGGATGGGTATGGTGTATAAGTAAAGAAGGAAAGGAAGGGTGGATTCCAAATAATTATCTTGACATCCAAGGCAATATTGCTAAGTTGAATCAAAATTATGATGCAACTGAATTAACTGTTACTCTTGGCGAGGAGTTAATTATTGAAAATCAAGAAAGTGGATGGGTTTGGGTCTCGAATAAAGAAGGCAAACGGGGTTGGGTTCCATTAAAGAATGTCCAATTATTAGAATGAAAATAAATTTTATTAAATAGTTTATTATAAAATATTATTTAGTTACAGATAAATCGTCTCTATGTTTAGCTAGATTCTTCAGATCTTCACATATTTCCATTAAATGTTCGAATAATAAATTCCTTGTCCATTTTGGCAACTGAATGTCAATTTTTTTAAGTTTCTCTGCCAACTTCTTCATCTTAAAAACCGAATTATAATCTATTTTTCGTTTTAAAAATATATCTCACTTAGTTAATCTAATAATTAACTGATTTAAATAAAGCTTAATTAAAAAATAGATTGTGAGTCATAGTGCGATGAAAATGTAGATTAAAATAAAAGTTTAAAGTACCATAAATAATTTAAAAATCATATTTCTTTTATTGCTTTGAGAATTCTTTTAAGAGTTTCTTCTAAAGTTGACCGGGGACAAGCAATATTTATCCGTTGGAATCCCTCACCTCCGTTACCAAACAATGAGCCGTCTTCCAATGCCACTTTCGCATTTTCATGCAAAAATTTTTCTAATTTATTAGAAGCTATCCCTACTTTTCTAAAATCAAGCCATACAAGATATGTGCCTTCAGGTTCAATAACTTTGATTTGTGGAATCTTTTCTTTAATGAATACTTTAAGGAATTTTAAATTTTCATGTAAATATTGAATGAGAGAATTTAACCAAGCGTCACATTCCTCATATGCAGCTGTAAATGCTACTAAAGACAATGTATTGGGGAGATATCCGAATTGTCCAGGATGAAACAGGCTTTGAATTGTATTTCTAAAGCGATGTTTTAATTTTTGATTTGGAATTATAATGTTTGAGAGTTGAAGACCAGCAAGATTAAATGTTTTACTCAAGGAAGTACATGTTATAGAATTCATGGCAAATTTTTTACAAATTGTAGCGAAATTAGTATGTTTATACCCAGGATAAATTAAGTCGCAATGAATTTCATCCGATATCACCAAAACTTCATTATCAATACATATTTCACCCAGTTGGGTTAACTCATCCTTAGTCCAGACTCTTCCGATTGGATTATGAGGATTACAGAGAATAAGTAATTTAGCTCGTGGATCCTTTACCTTTTGTTTAAGGTCATCATAATCCATCTGGTAATTTCCGTCTGATGATATTAAGGGATTAAAAAGTATTTGACAACCACTATTTTTAATAGTACCAAAAAAGGGATGATAAACGGGATTTTGTACTATTACTTTATCACCAGGATTCGTATATGTTTTTAGGGCTATGTTTATAGCGGGAATTACTCCAGGTGTATGAGATAACCATTTTCTCTTAATTTCCCAGTTATAATGACGCTTAAACCAACCTAAAACTGCATCATAATATGCATTAAAAAAGAATGAGTAACCAAAAATACCATGCTTAGTTCGATTAATAATAGCATTAATAACTGGTTCAGGTGCTCTAAAATCCATGTCTGCAACCCATAATGGTAATAAATCCTTATAAGTATCCCATTTTACAGACTGAGTCTCAAGTCGGTCAATTACCTCGTCAAAAGACCAATTTTCTTTATTCATCCTTTTAACACTAAATAGTTTTTTGATAATTAAAAAAGAATTACCAGAAAATTAAGTCTTATTAATTAAGATAACAAATTGAGAAATATAAAAACTAGAAAAAAAGGAATAATTAAGGAGTATCATCACCTCAATTTTGTTAGAAATATAAGGATGTTTAACTTATTTTTATACATTTGTGTCTATGTTCTTGTTTAAGACAAAAAATTATTAATTTAGCAAACGAATTTAACAAATACTGTTAAGATTATAATTCAAATTTAAAAAATTCGAAAAGGTAGGAAATCTATGGCAAATGAATTTTTTGGTAAAATATTATGGATTAATCTTTCTGAAGAATCTATTAAAGAAGAAGTTCTTGATGAAGAGATTTATCGTCAATATCTTGGGGGATATGGATTAGCGGTGAAATTAATTTATGAGAATATGGCTGCGAAAGCAGATCCCTTAGGTCCTGATGCAATTCTGGGATTTTTTCCAGGATTACTAACTGGTACAGTGGCTCCCCTTAGTGGGAGATATATGGTTGCAGGTAAATCACCTTTAACAGGGACATGGGGAGACGCCAACAGTGGTGGTTTTTTTGGACCAGAAATTAAAAAGTGTGGATATGATGGGATATTAATAAAAGGAATTGCAAAAACCCCAAAATATGTATCAATTATTAATGAAGAGGTCAAAATTATAGATGCTTCGGACGTGTGGGGTCTTGATGCTGTTGAAACTGAAGAGAAACTAAAAGAAAAACATGATAACGCTCAAGTAGCTTGTATAGGGCACTCAAGTGAAAAACTTTCATTAATATCGGGAGTTGTTAACGATAAAGGGAGAATTGCTGCAAGATCAGGATTCGGAGCCGTCATGGGCTCAAAAAAATTGAAAGCGATTGTGCTCAAAGGAACTAAGAAGCTTTCACTATCGGATGGAGAATCCTTACGTAACCTTACAAAAGATTATAATAACAAAATAGCTGAAGCAAAAACAGGTTTAGCTAGCATATTTAAAGCGTACGGTACAACGGCAGGAAATGTATATTCAGGAAGTTCGGGAGATACTCCAATTAAAAATTGGGCTGGGAATTCACAAGAAGACTTTCCCACTGATAGGTTAAACAAACTTTCATTTGGGGAGATTGATAAATATAAGCAAAAAACTTATGGATGTTTTTCTTGTCCCGTTCGATGTGGTGCTATAATGAAAATCCCTGAATTGAATATTGAAGAGAGTCATCGTCCAGAATATGAAACTTGTGCAGCATTTGGACCCTTATTACTTAATGATGATCTAATGTCGATTTTTAAGATAAATGAGATGTGTAATCGAGCTGGATTAGACACTATTTCCGCTGGTGGAACAGTGGCTTTTGCGATAGAATGTTATGAGAATGGGATAATCAGTAAGGATGATACAGATGGCCTCGAATTAACTTGGGGAAATTCAAAGGAAATAGTTAAACTAATAGAAAAAATGATAAATCGAGAAGGATTTGGAGATGTTTTGGCAGATGGATGTAAGAGAGCCTCTGAAAAAATTGGTAAAGGAAGTGAAAAATATGCTATTACTTCTATGGGACAAGAACTTGGTATGCATGATTCCAAGTTCATGAGCTCTCTTGGACTATCTTTTGCATTTGATCCCACCCCTGGAAGACACACGACCTCTAGCATAGACATGGTAGCGACGGGCCCTGTAGGAAGAGGTGAACTAATAGAAGGATTTTCCATCCCAAAGAATTTTAGAAAGATGGGTGACGAGAGATTTGAAGCCCATAAGTTAGTAAATGCTCTTTCTCAATTTTCAAACAGTCTTGGATTATGTATGTTTTCATCGATGTTCTCGAACTATCCAATGATGGAATTAATCAAGGCGGCAACGGGATGGGATGTATCAATTGAGGAGTTAATAAAAATTGGAATGAGGATACAAACTTTACGTCAGGCATTTACACTTCGAGAAGGGGTGATACTTGCTGAAAATGAACTACCCGGAAGAGCAATTGGTGATCCTCCATTTGAAAGCGGTCCACATAAGGGCAAAGTAATAGATTATAAATCTGATTACAAAGGTTTCTGTGAAAAAATTGGATGGAATCCTAAAAATGGTTATCCCTTAAAAGACACGTTAACCAAGTTAAATCTTGATTTTGTGATAAAAGATCTATATTGATAGGAAAAAAATAAAAATTTATTTTTTATTTTTATTTTACTTTTTTTAATCGTCTCAAGAGGAGAGCGTAGGTAAATAGATAGCAAATTTGCAATTCTGATCTCCTTTAAGTAATGATTTCATTATTTTAATATTTACAGGTCTTCCAATAATACCTTCCCATAGTTGCCGATACCAACCAGCACTGCAGTTACAAAATGTTGGTGAAATTCCCTCATTAAAATGATTTCTGACTAATGGACAATGGCAGTAATTTGCCTGTTTCTCTTTGAAAGTATGTGCTTTTTTATATCCTTCAGGATTATAAGGAATTTTAGTTACATAGATTATGTTATCTTTAAGTACAGGGTCTTCATACCACTCATAATCCTTATGCATTTCTTTAAGGACTTCATTTAAATCTCCGGTTTCCTTATAAATTGATTTTAATGATTCAATTCGTTTTCGAGAAAATTTGTGAGCACAATGAGACAAAATATCATATTTCTCATATTCTTTTGCTGTCTGGTCTATTCTCTCGATTACTGATTTTACCCATCCAGTTCGCTCTTCATTGCTTGATTCAATAGTAAATACTTTTTCTCTATCTTTTAAGATTTTCCTTCTTGCTTTTTCACCCAATACTCTGTCTAAACTGGAGGTTAATCTTTTATCCCATGGATGTATTCCTTTTTGTATTTCTATTTCATTATTATCTGGAAAATTTCTATCATAATGACGAAAAACCAATCTTAACCACTCAGTAGTTGGAAGCCCATGAAGTTTAAAATATTTGTTTAATTGTTGGAAGCTCTCATCAATATTTTCTATTTGACCATTATGAATTTTAGATAATACTTCAACCTCATCGAGATATTTAGTGTTGATGTTATCTAGTTCTATGGATTCTTTAATTGGAAAACAAAGATCAATATCTTTACCTCCTTCACTATATACTCCATAATCAATAATAGCAAAGGGGGGACTTAATAAAAACTCCTTGTAATATTGATATAGATCTTCTATTTTTGAAGGAATATCTTCAATTTCACCACGAAAATTAATGTATCCAATCAATTCTTTATCGATTTCTTTATATATTATTTCTAAATCTTGGAGAGACATTTTCAAAGGTACTATGAAACCATTCCATAAAAAGATTAAATTATTGAACTTATTGTGAACTATTAAATTCCCATTGAAAAAAATCGCCTTCATCCGCAGGATAGGTGGAGTTATTAATGGTAGTACTACAAAAAGCTATGGAGGTTAAATTTAAAAGAGTTATTGAAGTAAATAGGAAAAGAAGCAGGTAAATTGTTTTTTTTCTCATTTTTGGCACTAATTAATAAATTTATAAGCAATAATAATCCAGATCTTTATATAATCCTTATGGGAAAGTGATTAACAATTTAAAACGAGAGATATAAAAACATACTACAAAATTAAAAAATAGAAATTAAAAAAAATTTATCTAATAGAATTTTGAATAACGGGATTATATCCAATAACTACTTTAGGTATCTTTTTTTCATGTTTTTTCATTTTTTCAACCTTTTTTTGTTTTCTTATTAAATTAATTTTAGATTCTATATTATATTTAGTTTAGCTTCATAAACTTCGAATGAAGTTCGAATAGAATGGAAAGTAATAAAAGGTACAAAAAATAAATAGGAAATTTAGACTATACCAAATTCATCATCGTAAATGTCGAAATAGTTCTGGTAATTAGTATCTGCATTGACATTTTTTAATGTAATTATTTTCTCATTAATTTTTTTATTAGTATAGCTTGCCTGAATTTGATTATCTCTTTTATTCCTAATTTTATGAAGTAATGGAGCTGATATCTTACTTTCAAGCAATCTAGAGTCATAATCATATTTCACCCACTTTTTAAGATTAAAACAAAATTGCATGAAACTTAATATATTATTCTTTTCCTCTAAATTTTCTTTGCTAAAAACAAAAGGATGGAGTTTATTAATGATAATCGTGGAATTATATCTGTCTTTAACTAAAAGATCTTTACTAATCTTCTATTTTTTTTTTTATTTATGGCCATGAAAATTTATTTATGTTTAATGGAATTTTCATCATTATTTAAGAAGTATAGTGTCTTTTTCAACATTTTTTCTTTTACAATTAGATTTAGTTTTTCTAGTGACTCAAGATACTTACTAAGTGTATTTGAGTGAATTTTAAGCTCTATTGAGAGTTGATTTTTTGTTACGCCTTGATTATTAAATTTTAAGTAATCTAATATTTTTTGACTTCTCTTTCTTGAAGAGAAATATCTTTTTTCAACTTCTTTTAATTTTACGTTTGGTGTAAAATATACTTTCTGATTATTTATTATTTCTTTTCGAATATAATTGAACTTAATTAAAAAATTTAAATGCCAGATAACAACATGGTTACTAAGTCCAAGATTTTTGACTATTTTATAAAAATAAATTCCAGGATTGTTTGAAATATGATTATATATCATTTTTCTATTTAAATTATTCAAAATTTCCTCTTGATTTAGCTTAGATCCCTCATAAATCATTTTCTTATTAAGAAGAGATTTTAAAATAATTTCTATTCCGTTTTTATTAATATTTATTTTAGATGCTCGAAATCGTGCAATAATAAATGGGAGAATTTTCTCCATATTAAATTGTCTGTTCTTATTCAAATATTCTAAAATCACATTGAGGACTATTCTTTCTTGCTTGGTTAAACTCGCAGTCATATTTATATATCAATATTCAATTAAATAGACATTTCAGTTGCATAATTATCGATAAAGAAAATTATAAATCAAAGCTAAAATTTCTCACTTTATAAAAAGATATACATCGTTTTTTCCATTTGGATTGTTAAATTTTAATTATTTAAATCGTCAAACATCTCTTTTAAAATCTCCTCACGTTCTTTTGGAGTCAAAGAAAGCATTTCTCTGAAAAATTCTTGCTTATCTTTTTCATTCCAATCAAATTGTTCAATCTTGTCTAGGAAATCCTCAGAAATAAAGGTAATATTTACATCTTTCATTTTAGTTAATTTATCAATTAAATTCTCCTCTTCAAATATTTTGAGAGTTGAACTTTTCCTAATAGGTCCTTTTGCATATTTCCTATTAAGTTTTTTTGAAATAACATCTTTATGTCTATAATGATAAATTGAATAACCAACGGTACTTACGGATCCAATGATTAAAATAAGAATTGTAATCTCTAATATAGGTAGATCTTTTTTTGGTACGTATACTATTCCTATTTTTGTATTATGATAAATAATAGCCCCTCGTGGATAATTTAAATACATTTTTTGTTCAGTTAAATCATCATCATCTTCACTCAAAACACTTGTTTTAATTGGTTCTAAAATCTCATCAACATCAGCAAAATTGGACCAAGTAAAAACCCCAGTATAACCAGAAGCATTTATCGTTTTTACACCCTTTTCCTGTGAAGCATACCCCTTTCTTTCGTCATCTGTAGTTTCTACTTTTACAAACTTAGATCTTGAATTTAATTGCATATATAAAGCAAGATGAGAATTCTCATCATTGTAAATATAATTATTAATTTCAAAATCTACTTTTATTTGAGTTGGAGTAAGTAGAGAATTGTTAACTAATGTAAATTCCTCAGCTATATAAATATGAAATTGAAAAACATCGTCTGAAGAACTTAAAATTAAGTAATGCAATGTTGTATTATTAGAAATGGGTATAATTGTATGATTTGCATAATCATTAAAGGAATCTAGCTTCACTTCGTCAATCTTATTATCTATTAATGGATCATATATGCCATCATAATCTAAATCTAAAAATTCTATAATTTCTTTAAAAATAATTTTAAAATTTAATTCATATTCCATAGTCTGATTAATATTTGCATCATAATAGACTTCTACACAAACTCCATCACTAGTATCATAATTAATGTCATATCTCATTTTATCTTTATTAAATCCGTTCCTTAGAATTGATATTATCTCAACATTATCCTTTGAAAGAGTTATATTAACATTTCTTAAAGATTTTTCTTCAATATCATTCTCTACACCATCACTATCATCATCAGCACTGATATGTAGTGAGTTGGAACTAGCTAAAGCAACTCCTATAAATAAATTGAAAATTATGAAATAAGTGATAAACCCATATAATATTTGCTTTCTTTTAATGTTCATTTCATTTCGAGATTTCTTATTAAATTGATGTAGATCTATATTTTTGTTTACTTTTTTTTATTTTAATTATAAATTCTAAAATATTTGTTTTTAGATTCTTTTATTTCTAGAACTATATTATTTTTATTTTTTATATATATGAATCTGGTAAAATATTGTATAAAAATATTCAGACTAATCCTCTCTTCAAATTCAAATTTATTCATTTTTAGTTATTATCCCCAATTCCCAAAAAAAATTATATTAATACCTTTTATGGATTTTATTTTTAATAAATAAAAAAAACTAATCATAAATAAGATAACTAATAGATTTGAAACAAACCATATGCTAGAATATTGATTAACTATAGAAGAATAATAATTAAGAAGTAGAGTATATCCTAAGGGATGATATAGGTAAATAGGTAAAGAGTTTACTCCACTCCACTTTATAGACGAGAATTTTTTAAAATCTAAATTAATTAAATAATTTAATGAGAAAAAGATTAAACTGACATTTAAAAAGTAGAAGACGGGTATCTCATATAAAAAAGCTACTTTAATCTCTAGAGTATAGGAAATTATCCTAATGAAAAGCAACAAGATTGTACTTGATAACATTAAATGATAATTTCTAAAGTATAATTCTCTATTTCTAATATAATATCCTAAAAAGAAAAAGAAGTAGTATTTAAGTCTATATTCTCTTATTCCTCTATAAATAAAGCTAATTTGAGGATTTGAATTTAATAATTCTAATATTATCAAAATTAATCTTACTAAACCAATAGATAGTATAAAAATTGTTTTATCTGATACATTTCTCTGTTTTAAAATCCAAGTAATAATAATGAAAATAAAAAGGCTTGCAATAAACCATAGACTGTGATATGGGAAAATGATTAAAGAGACTATGAATAGTACTAGTATTTCAAAAATAGATTTACTGTTAATAATTGAAACATAATTGTTAATTATAAAGAAGATAATGCTGGAAATAACCCAAGGGATTATTAATCTTTGGGAATATTTTTTTATTAGAAAAGAGAATTTCATATTTAGGAAACTCCTCTCTTTAATTAAAAAGCCAGAAATAGCGAGAAAAAGTGGCATGTGAAAACTATATATAAAAAAATGTAAATGTGAACTTGGAGGGATCAAGTGTCCAATGACAACCAGAATTATCAATAATCCTTTTAAAAAATCGATTCCCTCAAAATGTCGTTTTTCTTTAATATTGAAGCTAATATCACATTGATCTAAAACTATTATTCTGAAAACCCCGTAATAGAATTATGATTTTACGTAATCTAAGGATCAAGAGATCATAATATAAAAGAAACTGGTGACAAATTGAATGAAAAAAAGTTAAAGTCAAGTGAAGTTCGAATAAAACAGAAAATAATGAAATGTAGAGTAAATGATCAAGTATTTAGACTATACCAAATTTATTGTCGTCATCATAAATGTCGAAATCATTCAGATAACTAGCATCCACATTGATATTTTTTAGTGTAATTATTTTTTTATTAGTATGGTTTGTCTGAATTTGATGATCTATTTTATTCCTTATTTTCTGAAGCAACGGAACTGATATCTTATTATCAAGTAATCTAGTGTCATAATCATATTTTACCCACATTTTAAGATTTAAGCAAAAATGCATGAACCTTAATATATTATTCATATCTTCTACATGTTCTTTATCAAAAACAAAAGGATGGAGTTTGTTAACAATAATTGTAGATGTATCTCTGTCTTTAACTATTTCAATTGTTCCCAATCCAGGATATTTGTCATTCGAGCTCTTTGAAGAAAGACTTTGAAGAATATATGATGTATGAAAGTTCATGTTATTTTGACTAGAACCATAACATTCATGAACGGAAATATTAGATTTATCAAGATTTATATAGAAACAGAGTTCTTTACCTAAATAAAGATAAATTTCGTTATTTACCAACTCTGAAACTAATTTTTTATCATGGTGCATTTTAATAGGAAAAGATATTGCTCTTATAGCGCTAACATTCTTGTTATTCTTTTCCTGTATAACTTTTATAATCGGGTTATGTTGTAAGTCAATTTTTCTAATATTAGGTAATTTGGAGTAATTTATCACAGTGATCTTATTATAAGATAAGTTTAAAGATTTTAGATTTGAAAATTGCTTCAATCCGTTAATATCTAATATTTTATTATGACTCAGATTTAATTTTTCTAAATTCTTGAGCTTACCAAGCCCTTTTATTTTTGTAATTTCATTAAATTGTAGTTTTAGGCTTCTTAATTTATTAAAAGTTTCTAATCCCTTAATTTCTGAAATTTGATTGTTTTTTAAACTCAATACTTCTAAGTTTATTAATAGCTCAATCCCTTTAATTTCTGAAATGAAATTGTTATCCAATATCATTTTTCTAATTTCTAAATGTTTATTGAGATTCCTAAGTTTAGTAAGATCTGTTATATTTCTACCTCTTAAGTTAAGGATATTGCTGTTGTTTATTCTAAAGACTTGTTGTTCGTATCTTATGAAATATTTATGTAAAATAGAGTTAGAGTTTTCTAAGAGCTTGATAACATTCTTCTCATCTAAATTCATAAGAAAAAGATCTTCAAAATATAAAGCAATAAATTCGGATAAATCTGGATTAAGTAAATTATTCTCAAAATCTTGAAGAATACTAGTTAAAACCTTACTTAGATTATCTTGAGAGATATTTTTGACAGTACTTATTATTTGTTTAATCCTAGATTTAAACTCTATAGCACAAATTAATACGATCTTCTTAAGTACCTTTAGTTTTCCTCTTATTAGATACTCAAATAAATAGTCATACTCAATTATATATTTAACATTTTTTGGATTATCAATAATTCTATTCCAATCTTCAGTATTTAGATAATTTAAACACCCTTTAGAAAATAAATCGCGAAGATTGATATTACTATTTTGGTCATCTGTTAATATTTTTAGTATATATTTCCTTATAAGATTAGGAACCTTATCTAAAAATGGACGCAGTGAATAAAACAAATTCCTATTTTTAAGCGTACTTTCAATAAGGTTAGAATTTTCAAATATTGTAGTTAATTCCTCTTTATCTAAATAACTTAAATATCCTTCGTTTAGAAGATAGTTAACTACATTTGGATACCCACTTTCAAGTCTATAAGCAATTTCTTCTTTAAATACTTTCTTTGCTTTAGGATCTCCTGCTAACATGAGCTCTTTTAATAAAGGAAATGCCATGTTCCTATAGAGAATACGAGTATCATAGTCATTTTCAATCCAGGCCTGAATGTTTGAGCAATGTCCCCAAAATTCTTGTTCAGCAGTTATAGTTTCATTTTGAAACCGAGAAGGTCTTGCCATTGGGCCTTCAACAATTCTATTTTGCCATAGTGTTTGTTTATAAACTTCTGCTGCTTCATCAATTGAATCTATTTCATTATAATCAGGAATATTATTTTTTTGTATATTTAACACTAATCTAATACACTGGAGAAATCTTCTTCCCTTCACATAAATATATGTTTGATTATGCTCCAACTTTAATGTAATGTACTCATTTGCTTTAAATACATATTTATTATATGGTTTATAATTACTATTGTTCATTTTGTTTATATCCTCCCCCAGATGATTAAATTTAAGATTACAATAACGACAAACCAAACCTTTTTTAGCAGGTTTAAGATATCGATCACATTTGGGACATAAATAAGTGATGGATTCTGCCATTTAAATTAGGGGAAATTTTATTTATAGGATTTTTATATTTTCAAAAAACAAACTGTAAATATAAAATCAAAGAGACTTCTGATCAAAGTAGAAAATACATTAAATTTCTTCATAAACGAATAATTTAAAAGAAAAAATAAAAGTTGTTGATTTAATATTTAACTCTCATGACATATCCAGTAAAAATAACTATTCCAATTATAATATCAATTATTTCCGTTAAGACTATAAATAACGCATTTTCTCCAATAACATTTTGGAATAATACTCTTAATATATTAGAGATTAGGTAGGCTGTAAATCCAATCGCAACGATTAGTGGGTGTATTTGAGATAATCTTTTATTGTGATATGAGAAGTAGAACATCCAAGTAATTACTAATAATGACAACATGACAAAAATAGCAAAATTTATACCTGCAACTATTGTATTAGGTGTAATTATAATTAATATCGCTTCTATTACTGCGATTATTACTAAAACTTTAAGTGAAAAAATGTTTCTCTCTCTAGGATCATTATACTTCTTGATCTTTCCATTTGCTTGAAGAAAGATAATTATCATCATAATACTTAAGAATACCATAGGAGCTAATGTACCTATCACTGATAATTGACGAATTTTTAGATACATTAAATAGATATCTGTATCTACACTGGGATAGAGAAAATTTGCTAGAATATCTAGTGATTTACCAAAAGCAAGAAGAGTGAAAAACATCGCAAAAAGGAAAGGAAGGTCAGATGTATATATTTCTTCTTGAGAAAACCATCGATTAAATAAATATGTAGCCATTCCTACCAAAACAGTTATTCTGATAATTAAAGCAATTAACACAGGGAAAGCACCATCAATGGTAGTTATTGTTTTTTCCATAACATCCAGATTAATTAAATAAAGTAAAACAATAGATATGATGCCGATGCTAACACCTATTATTAGATTCAGAAGGTATTTTTGTCTTTTCTCCATTCAAATCATCTCATTTTTTTATTTCATAACTCTTGTTTTATATCATAGAATTGTCTAAAAATAATTCATTATTTGTTTTTTTAAAATCAACTAATTCTGAAGATATTTTTTTGATAAAAAGAGCATCTATAACTGATTAAAATAAGATAATTCTTGAGTTCCCTTTCTCAGGGAGATTTTTCTTTTTCCAATTTTCTAAAAACTCTTTGAATTGATAATTTTCGATTCCGAGGGAATTTTTTCTCTTTTCTTTTTTAAGGTTTTTCCCTTTTTTTTTCAAATTAAACTGTATTTCCCAATCATAATAGGAATGTGGCTTTTCCATCATAAATGAAATATAAATACTATCATTTAAACCTAAAGACACCGACAAATTTATAATTTAAGAAGGGGGTATGATAGACACACTCAAGTCCCATTCTATCTCATAATTATAATAAACAATAAGAGATCCTTCGATGAGATAATCATAAGCAATTAAGTTGCATAACTTTTCTAACTCATGAGCAATTCTCTTACAACACCATTGTGATGACTTTCCATGAAGTTCATAATTCATACATTCTTTCAAGGTTTCAAAAATTTCTAAACCCTCTACTTCATTCGTAAATGGAATAAATTTCAGACTATAAAGAAGGATATGCATATCCAATAAAGGAAGATTACTTTTTTCTACTTTATCTACCACTTCTATAAATAAACTCGATAAATTAAGCTCATCTACCGAATAGGTTTCTTTTATCCTTGATTTTCTATAGTTCTCAATTCGTTCTATACTTATTAATTCTTCAAGACTCATTTTACTACATTTTTTTGGTGTTAATCGTAAAAGAAACTAGTTATTTATAAAGAAAAAAATTAGCCTTTTTGAATACATTGAAAACCATATATTTATATTAATACTGCTGATAAAACACTCTCATCATTAGTTCATGATAGAAAATTCGTGGTTTAAATATCCCATGCAAAAAATGTGTTTAAGATACCTAAAATTGATCCCCTAATTTAAAGCAATCAAAAAATCAATATTTTGGCTGATTTTAGCAAATTTAATTGAAAAGAAGGTTGCACCTGTCAATGATCGCATTTACGCGAAAAAAATTTTAGGTATAATAGTGTAAGGGATTACATTTTCACAAGACAAAAATTCAGGGTGTTTGGTAGGTGCTTTTATTACTATTACTTTAGATTAGAATATAAAAGGCCCTATGAATTTGTTTTTTAAAAATTAAATTAGATAGCATCTGTTTTTTTTAAAATTTATCTTACCAAACCATATATATACTGACCCGTAGTTAATGGTGATAGAAGAAGTAATTGGCATGATACTATTCTGAGGAGAATGAAATAAATTTTTCCCCTAATTAATTCAAATACTGTTCATGTGCATTCCAGAGAGTAGTCAGTTTTCATGACACGAACAAGTAAAAAAGTCTCCTCATTGAGTTATCATGCTCAATTACTTGAGTGGTTACACAAAAATGAAGTCTAAAATAAAGCAAGGGGTTGATGGTTTTGTAATTTTGTTTTCGAGATTGTGTTAGAATTTCTATTAATAAAATCTTATCTCTATTCAAGTAAATAAATTAACGAAAGAATTTATTGAAGACTTGGGTCAATACATGGAAGAAGTGTGGGGAATGGAAGCAGGAAAAATACCCATTCCTCAAATGCGTACAATACCAATTGGATTGGAAGTTGATCATGATTTTGAAATGTGAAATTACTAGAGAAGAAGCTCTTGAAATATTAAAAAAAATGAAGAAAAGGGTTTAATTTTTCAACAATTTTCAACCAGAAAAACTCTCAGAAAGCTAATTTTGTATGTTCGTGTTGTAGTTGTTGTTGTGGTGGATTGAGGAGTTTAGAACAACTAATATATCCTGCTGATTTTGTAACCTCGAATTATTATGCTGAAATTAATTTTCATACCATCGATATTATGTTTAATAACGTGGATTTATAGATTAAAATCTAAAGAGGCAGTTAAAAGAACTAATTAATATAAGCATATCCTTCTATTGAGAAATAACTAGGATTAGAAGCGGGCAAGTGACCTATCATATACCCTTGTGCTGTAGTCTCGCAAATCCAATATTCAAGATCACCAGCCTCATAGGAATGACTTGGAGGATAACCTAGATGAGCAGTTGGGATATAACTTAAATAAACACCTACACATGCATGACCTACCCACTCTGCTTCAATTTCATCATAGTATTCAACAACCATTATGATAGCATTATATCCTAAAGCTTCCACCAAGGATCCAAATAAAATTGATAGATCTTCACAATCTCCTTTCTCGAAGATGGTCTCGAGAGGATATTGTGCTAAATCAACAATATCATATTTATATGTGATTGCTTGAGTAAAACTTAAGAGAGCATTGATAATTTCTTCAGAATCATATGGATCTATGCATTTGGAGCGGACATCTTCAGCAATTTGTATAATTTTTCCATCATCAGGGGTACAATAAGATTCTATGACTGATGCAGTGTAATTTGCATCAAAAGATGTATGATAGGGGTGAGGTGCATTTTTGTAATAATTAAATTTCTCACGTGAAATCTTGACAGTATAAGATCTAGCAGATAATCCATTGTTTACATAGAAACTAACTTTTTTCTGTAGATATTTGGTCTCATAAATTGCGATGTTTGCTGCAGGGATGATAATTGCCGCTAAAATGACAATAGCGCCAACAATAATTGCTATTTTCTTTTTTTTTGTTAATTTTTTTCTCCCTTCTTCCTCCAATTCACGTGGAAATAATTGCTCTTGCTGTTCATAAGCAAACTCTTCTGGTTCTTTACGGTTAATACCAAGGGCAAATCCACAATAAGGACAAAACTTCACTGTATAGTGTAAAGGTTCCCCACACACAGGGCAGAAATTTGCGATTATTTGACACCTTGCTTAAAGGATTCACTATCTTATAATTAATATATAACATTTCTATCTTTTAAACTTAAATACTGGTAAAAAACAATGAAAAGAAAATCTTAAAAAAACTCGAAAAATGATGTGGAGAGGGTGGTCGTGTATGAAAAGCGGAGTGAGTTTGTTATTGCAAAAGGTACCTTAGAAGTAAATAAGCCTTTGAAAATTGAAGGATAAACCTATAAAGAGCAAACCTTAACGAGTGCTTTATATTTTTTTTTTCAGCCTTGATTGTTTTACAACAATCATTGGTTATTTTCTTTTAATGATAATAATTATAATTGATATTAAAGTTGCAGCAGCTATTACGACTATTATCGAGATTATAAAGACGATATCATTTAAATTTTCCTTAGATTCGATTAATGTTAAAGTTGAGATTATTTCATTATTGATTTTAATTTCTTCTTTAATCAATATCCCTTGTTTATTATAAGTAAGGATCGCTTGAGAATTATCAATATCAATTGTTATAGTGTAGTCACTAACACTTGCAGACCAGGTGGTATAACTTTCAATGAAACCTTTCACAATATTTACATCTACAGGATTATCTGGAATAATATAATATCCCCCAAAACAATGGATTAATAGATTGTTCATGTGTTGATCATATCTAAATAATTGATCTGTTTTATTATAAAGCAAACATAGCTGATTTTGATATTCTATAGCATCAATGTTCAGAATTTCATAGGTACTAGTATTAAAGTTGAACTTGTTAACGGATATATTTACACCTAAAGCACGGATTATTTCTTCATATTGATATAATTTTATAAACTCTACTTTGAGTTTATGTGTTTGAGGAGCCAAACTGTCTTCAAAGTCATATTCTATAAATTCTTCCTCATCTACTGGGAGTGAAGAATCGCCAAGTTGAAAGCCAGCAAATCCTAAATTAACAAAGCTGGAAAATATTAAGAGGAAAATTAAGATATTCCCTAAGTAACGTTTTTTTAGTTGCATTAAAATTTAATGATTTGCAATTAAATTAAAGCTTTTCCAAAAGAATCCTTTAACTTATCGAAAAAACCGGATTTTTTTATTAAACCTCATAAATATTAGAAACAAGAAGGTAACTTTAAATACTTTGTAATCTCTTTAACTAAGAACTGATTTTATAATTATTAGTTTCAATCCAAATTTATGTGTTTAAAATGACCATTCAAAATTTAAAAGAAGGAACACCAGAATTAGATGTATATAGGCAATTACAGCAAAATCTTGATGAAATGCCTATTGGATTCCCTCCCACAAAATCAGGTGTGGAAATTCGTTTACTGAAACGACTCTTTACCCCTGAAGAGGCTAAAATTGCGTCAAAACTAAAATTTGCATGGAAGGATCAAGAATCCTTGGATAGTATTTACGAGAGATTGAAACCATTGGGGTATTCGAAAGAAGAATTAGAAAGTCATTTAGATAATATGATCAGTAAAGGAGCTATAATGGGTAGAAAAGAAGGTGATAAAAAATTATACAGCCTTGCATTATTAGTTATAGGAATATTCGAATTTCAAGTAAACAAATTAACAAAAGAATTTCTTGAAGACTTGGGTCAGTATATGGAAGAAGCTTGGGGAATAGAAGCAGGAAAAATACCTATTCCTCAAATGCGTACTATCCCAATAGGTTTAGAAGTTGATCATGATATCGAAATAGCTAGTTATGATAATATAAAAGAGCTTTTTAAAAACGTGGATGGTCCATTTGTGATAATAGATTGTGTTTGTCGTCAAGAGAGGGAGATCGCAGGTGAACCTTGTCAAGCAACTTCACGATCAGAAGCATGCATGGGATTTGGTCATATGGCTAAGTCATACATTGATGCAGGTTGGGGACGTGAAATTACTAGAGAAGAAGCTCTTGAAATACTAAAGAAAAATGAAGAAGAAGGCTTAATATTCCGACCAGGAAACACACAAAAAGCTGATTTTGTATGTTCATGTTGTAGTTGTTGTTGTGGTGGACTACGTAATTTAAAACAGCTGCCATTTCCTGCTGATTTTGTAACCTCGAATTATTTTGCAGAAATTAATCCTGATTTATGTACTGGTTGTGGAACTTGTATTGAACGTTGCCAAATGGAGGCGATAACACAGGAGGATGCTATTTCTGTTGTAAATCGAAGACGCTGTATAGGTTGCGGAAATTGTGTTTACGTTTGTCCAGAAAATGCCATCCAACTTAATAAAAAAGATAGACAGCATGTACCACCACTAACAGGGACAGAATTGTATAATGTTATCGCTCAGGCGAGAGCTAAAATAAAAGCGAAAGAATCAAGAAGGCAAAAAAGACAAGAGAAACGTTAATAAATACTTATAAAATTTGTATTTATGATTTAGTTTTTATTTTTTTTTTAAAACATTTACAAATATTAGTATAACAGATAGTAAAGCTTATTTATTTTCAATTGTTTTTTTAGGATCTAAGGAGGATTTTTAATGAATCCAAATAATAAATATTCAATTGATCCTGCAATAAAATTTAAGCCCTTGGAAATTATCGACATCCCAAAATTAATAGCAGATAGTAAAAAAAAATGGCAGAATTTGTCTATATGTGCCGTTAATGACTCTGTTGTTAGACTCGCTGTAATAGAAGGAGAATTTCATTGGCATAAACATAACAAAGAAGATGAATTCTTTTTGGTTATTGAAGGCTTATTATTAATTGATTTAAAAGGAAGAACCATTGAATTACAACCTAATCAAGGTTTCACTGTACCAAAGGGTGTAATGCATCGAACAAGAGCGCTTTCTCGTACATCTGTCTTGTTAATAGAAAAAAACACCATAAAACCAACAGGAGATTAAAATATTTTAAAAAAAATCTTAAAAATATATTATTCAAAGAAATGAAGCATTAAAAAATAACTTGATCTAAGCTATTCATAAGATACCTTTATGGCATAAATATTAAATATTAATTTACCAGTTATTTTCTTAATCCAATATATTTGAAAGTGAAACTAAATTGAAAATAAAATTAATTCTAATATTATATTTAGGAATGATACTCATCTTACTATCCTTTTCAATCATAAATTTGAATTCCGACTATTTAAATTATGAAAAAGATAGTGAAAATTCATTAGATAAAAAACTAAAGACAGCAGGGTATTGGGACCTTACATCTCCAATATTAATAGATGATGCTGATCCTAATTATAATTGGAGTAAAACAGCTAAGGATAATGATTGGTGTAGTGGATCTGGAGCATGGGAAGATCCCTATATTATTGAAAATGTAACTATTGATGGAGGATTAGTAGGAAGTTGTATTACAATTCAGAATTCCAGTGTTTATTTTATTATCAAGAATTGTACAGTGACTTCTTCAGGTCTTCTTTTGTTTGATGCAGGTATTTCTCTTAACAATGTTAATAATTCACTTTTAATAAATAATACTTTCTCGGCCAATGCCCATGCTGGTATCTTACTTTGGGAGAATTGTGTTAACAACACGATACAAGATAATATTTGGCAACATGATGAGTTCATTTGCATTTTTCTTTACGAGGATTGCAATAATAATAAAATTTTAGGTAATAAAATGATTGAATCAGGTGGTTATGCAGTATACTTCTATGAAGATAATAACGATAACATTATAATTAATAATTACATGGAGAGAATAGGTTGGTATACTGGTTCTGATCAGGCAATACGAATCAGTAATTATTGTAAAGGAAATATTATCACAAATAATATAATTGTCGATATTTTTGACGGAATTTTGCTTTACCAATATTGTGATAATAACTTAGTTTCGAATAATTTTGTCAGTAATGCTGATTCATATTATGGTATTGCATTATTTTCTTATTGTAATAATAATACTATTTATAATAATACCATAAGTGAAATTGGCTTAAGTGGAATTGATGATGGAACCGGCATTTATTTGAATAATGATTGTGATAAAAATAATATATCACAAAATACAATAATCGATAATGATTATTATGGTATATATTTAGAGGCAGGAAGTGGCAATAATACAATCTCTGAAAATATTTGTGGTAATGACATTACATCAAACCAGGAAATTGGAATTTATTTAGAAAGTAGCAATGATAATTTCATTATAGAAAATAATTTTAGTAATAATACTGTTCGTGGAGTAGATATCGATGCAACCACAGAGAATTGTCTTATTTATGGTAATTTTTTCATAAATAGTGGCATTAAGCACGCTAGGGATTTAAGTACCAATAATAATTGGAATAACTCAGCAATAGGAAATTATTGGGATAACTATACAGGTGTTGATGACAATAAAGATGGAATTGGGGATACAGCTCATAGTTTTGGAAATATAATTGATTATTTACCGATATGGGATGATGATGCACCAGACGTTGACATAATTGAACCAAGTATGAATCAATTCTTTAGCAGGGATGCTCCAAGTTTCATAGTTAAGATTACCGATGTTTATTTAGATAGAATGTGGTATTCTGTGAAAGTTTTACAAGAATTTACAATAGAGATCTCATTTACAGAGAATAGTACAATCAACAAGACTTTATGGAATAGTTTAGGTGAGGGAACACATAAAATTTCATTTCATGCGAGTGATGATTTTCACCATGTCACTTCTAAGAATGTAACAGTTATAAAAGATACAATAAATCCCTCGATTACCATTTTGTACCCGTTGAATGGACAAACCTTCAATTCAACAGCACCAAGTTTCACAGTAGCAATTTCCGATAATAATTTGGATAAAATGTGGTATACAATAAATACGGATACAACTAAACATTTCTTCTCCAACAATGAGACTATTCAAGGTTGGTCTGATATCCCTAATGATCCTGTAATTATTGTGTTTTTTGCCAATGACTCTGCAGGTAATATCCATTTTGAATCTGTAATAATAACGAAATATATCCCTTCTCCCGTTACTACAAACCCAACAATTATAATTATTTCTGTCGTTTTTAGTATAGCTCTTGTTGGAGCGGGAATTGCTATAATCTATCTGTTAATAATAAATAAATCATTAAAAAGACGATTTAAGAATGAGTAATATGGAAAGAAAAATAAAATATGATCAGGTGAAATTAGAACCTATGATCTATGTTTCAGATATTGAATCTTCTATAAAATTCTATACTGAAATGTTGAATTTTAAAGTTGTAGAGTATTATCCAGATGATAGAAACCCAAGATGGGTAGCAATTCA
>JBHLOJ010000057.1:0-22155 GCA_048940605.1 Promethearchaeota archaeon | reverse complement strand
CAAACCTTTTCATTGTTATTGCATCGCTGGGGCGATTTAATAAAAAGCATTTATTCGAATAAACATTCATAGCTCATTTACTTCTTCTGAGAATGTCAGAATCGAAAGTAGTTTCCTTATCAATTTTTTGGCAATCGATATTAAATCTTTTTTATTCTCATCATTTACTATCATTTAATTCGTAATCTCTGGGTATTTGAAATTATTCGTTTAATAATTGATTTTTATATTTATATATGTGAAATCTGTTTTAATATTATTATTAATATGTCGAACAACCAAACTAATGTAAAGGCTAACATTTGGAAATATTATGTTTTTGAAGTTTTATGGCCTTCAAATCTGTTTTTGCCCATTTTCCAAGTTTTTATGTTAGCCCGAAATATCACTATCACTCAAATGGCAATAATAGGTATAGTATGGACTATTACTTATTTGGGCACAGAAGTTCCTTCTGGAGTGTTAGCGGACAGATGGGGACGGAAAAAGACACTATTTTTGTCACAATCATTACTAATAATAAGTACAATTATAACCATATTTGCCCAAACTATATGGATTTTTATGATCAGTTCTATATTTAGTGGTTTTTGGCTTGCTTGCTATTCTGGAACAGGAGTTGCTTTTTTTTATGATAGTTTAGTAGAATTAAAGAATGAAAAGGATTATGAGAAATTATGGGGGCGAATGGGTTTCATAACTATACCAGTACATTTTCTCTTTGCGACTTTTTCAAGTTTGTTATTCTTGATTAATAGTATACTTCCTTATATTTTGACAATAATTCTTGCATTTCTATCTCTATTTGTAATATTGAGTTTTGTTGAACCTAAATACCACAAGACATCAATAGAGCATAGCATATTTCTTCATTTCAAAGAATCTATAAAAAAAGTGTTAAAAAACGATTATATCGCCTTTATTGTTTTATTTGGTGCTATTTTGGGCTTTGCACTAGAATATTTGTCTAATAATATACAACTTTATTTGACTTTAATAAAGGTTCATATTGCCCTTTTTGGGGTAATTTTTGCTTTTGGTTCTTTAATAGAGGGTATTGGAAGGATATCAGCTAATAGGATAAAAAAAATATTTGATTACAGAATTATTCTTACATTTACTTTATCAGCAGCGGTTGTATCTATTATTGGATTGAGCTTCCTAAACAACTATTATGGAGTAATTCTATATGCGCTCATCTTTTTCATATCTGGGTTATTTAGAATTATCCAAAGGGGATATATTCATAAAAGAGTCGAATCATATAATAGAGCCACTGTTGATTCAGTAAGTACTTTTATAATGACAATTTTAGTTATTCTTCTTAGTCCCATAGCAGGAGTTTTGGCTGATCTTTACTCAATAAGATTAGCATTCCTTTTAGTAGGATGTGTTTTAGCTATATATGGTGTATATTATTTCAGTTCTAGATTTAATAAAAAACATTTATTCGAATAAACATTCATAGCTAACGCGTGTGTTCAAACACTCCACCTATCAGTTGTCCAGTACTTATTCCAGCATCACCTGGGGAAATAGTATTATGCTCTAAGAAAATTAGATTTGATTGAAGAATTTTTTGCTTTATAGTTTTTGAAAAGGAATAATTATAAGCAACACCTCCCGTTAAACCTATTTTATCAAGATTATTTTCATTGGCAAGTTTTATAGCTATTTCAGCAAACACATTTGCGAACTCAATCTGAAACTTGGCTGCAATATCTTCATTTCTAAACTTACCCTCTTCTATTAGAGAAATAATATCTAATACCAGGTTTGATGTTTTAATATAATAGATACCATTTTTCTTGTTGAATTTTAATTTTAACTCAACATTATCAGGATTACCTTTCATAGCCATTCCTTCTAACCTCATTGCAGGTTCTCCTCTATATGTTTTTATTTTTGATGCTCCCAATAAGTATGATATAGTGTCAAAAATTCTACCAGTAGAACTTGTCAAGGGAATATTTTGAGCAGGAAATTGATATTTTGCATGCTCAAATTGAGAATTTAACGTTCTTAATTCAGTATCTCCATACTCAAGATCATTTTCTAATTTGAGCTTCTTAAACATTTGCTCTGATTCTTTTAATCCGAGTGAATTTAGGATAATAGATGCCACCATACGTGCAGGATATTTTGTACATCGATCTCCTCCAATCATAGGCTGATATTCTAATTGACCTAAACGGATATAATCATTATAGGAAGATTTAAAAATTTCACCACCCCATATATTGCCATCCTCCCCATAACCAACCCCATCTGTAGCAATTCCTATAATGCTTTCGTTCTTTTCTACCTTATTTTCAGCCATTAAAGATAAAATATGAGCATGATGATGCTGTACTTTATAAACTTCGCATTTAAATTGTTCCCCAAGTTCTCTGGCGAATTTAGTTGTAATAAATTCTGGATGAGCATCGCTTACTACAAATTTTATTTCAGAATCTTTTATTTGGAGCAGTGTTTTTAGATGAAACAAAGCGTTACGTAAAAATTCAAAGGTCTCTAAGTGAGTAATATTTCCAATATGTTGTGTAGGAAAAATCCTATTTCGTCTTAATATCGCACCTGTTGCTGTTAATAAAGGTCCTGTAGCAATAGCCCCTGGAATGTCTACATCGAATGGTAAAGGTATATATTCAGGTACATAACCTCTAGAACGCCTTATTAACTTAATTTTTTTGTCATGAACCCTTAAAACACTGTCATCAGCTCTTTGATAAATAGGTCTATTATGAAGAAGAAAAACATCCGCAAGGTCTTCTAACTGATCAAAAATTTTTGTGTTTTCTAGAGCCATAGGAATATAGGATTTATTCCCACTCGTATAAATTAATGGTTTTTCTCCAATATAATCAAATAAAAGATGATGTATACCTGAATATGGAAGCATCACTCCAACATTATGCAAACCTGGTGCAACATATTTACTTATTAGAGGATTGTCATTTAGGTTTATTTTTTCTAAAAGAACAATTGGTCTGCGGAATGAGTTTAATAACTCGTCCTCTTTGTTTGAGATTTTTAAAATGTTTTCAATTATTTGTAGGTTTGGAACCATTAAAGCAAATGGTTTATATTTTCGTTCCCCCTTCCTTGTACGCAATTTAAGGATAATATCATCATTATCAGCCAGACAAACTAAATGGACTCCCCCTATACCCTTAACAGCGACAATATTGTCCTCTTCTATTTTTTTAACTGTTTCCTTCAAAATATCTTCTATTGAGCCTTCTTTAAGAATTTCTTTCTGTTTATTATAGAGAATGTAATGTGGTCCACATACAGAACAGGCAAAAGTTTGAGCATGAAACCTCCTATTATTGAAATCTGAGTATTCTTGAATACATGATTCTGGTTCTGCTTGTTTGCAAAGGGGAAAATTAATCATTGTGCTACGTTCTCTATCATAAGGTAATTCAGTAACAGTCGTAAACCTAGGTCCACAAACAGCACACGCTATAAATGGATACTTGTAATACTTCTTTTGTTGAGGATTTCGCATTTCTTCTAAACAATCATCACAGATAGCAATATCTGGTGGAAGTGTTAAACTAATACCACGTCCTTCTTCACTTTTTTGGATTTCCAGAGTTGTATATTTTTGTGGATTATCTAAATATTTTAATTCAATATCTTCAATATAGGAAATTTTAGGTTTCAGTTCCTTTATATCTTCTAAGACTTTTTTTAAATTTTGAGGGACTCCTTGCAAAACCAATCTAACTCCAGCATTCCCTCTATTTAATATATATCCATTTAAGTTTAAAGAACGAGCTAAGTTATATAGGAAAGGCCTAAACCCTACTCCCTGAACGATTCCAGTTATGTTAATCTCTATTGTATTATAATCTTCCATTAAGAATTATCTTCACTATAATATTTATAATAAATACTACAAGTCCCCTCCAATGAAACCATACAAGGACCAATTGGATTAAGCGGGGTACAGTCTTTTCTAAAAAGCTTACATTCATAAGGATACAATTTTCCAACCATCACTAAATGACAAGAACAACCAGGAGGAATATCTTGAGATTTTTCAATTTTTATATCAAATTTTTTATCAGCATCAAATTCTTTGTATTTATCTTTTATTTCTAATCCACCATCATAAATTCTCCCAATTCCTCTCCATGGTGAAGAAATAGGCTCAAAAACATCATCTATAATTTTTTGGGCAACAATATTTCCTTCAGGTTTGACCACTCTCGAATATTCATTTAAAGAGTCATACTTTTTATCTCTTACCTGCTTTAAAAGCATTAAAATTGAAAGTAATACATCATTTGGCTCAAAGCCCGAAATTATATTAGGAATTTTATATCCTTGTGAAAAAATTTCATAAGGTTTCATACCAATTATTGTTGAGACATGCCCAGGTGATATAAAACCATTAAGTTTTAACTGAGATTGGCTCATAAGAAGTTCTAAAGCAGCAGGTATTAATTTATGGGCACAAATTATGGAAAAATTTGAAGGGGGCCCAGATTGTATTTCATATCCGATTAAAGGAACTGTTGTTTCAAATCCAATGGCAAAAAATATTACTTCTTTATCTGGATTTTCTCTAGCAATTTTTACAGCATCGTTCGGTCCATATACAATTCGAATGTCAGCACCTTTCGCTCTAAGTTCAGAGAGAGAGATATTAGTAGCCGGAACTCTAATCATATCTCCAAAAGTGGTTATTATCGTATCAGTACGTTTTCCAAGCTCTACTGCTTTATCAATATCAGCAGCAGGACAAATACAGACAGGACATCCAGGGCCTGATAGGATCTCAATTTCTTTAGGTAAAATTGTCCTTAATCCATATTTTGAAATAGTATGCTCATGGGTTCCACAAACATGCATAAATTTAACTGGTTTGTTTATTTCTTTAATTATTTTGTTTATTCCTCTTATAACTTTATCAGTAAATTCTTTACTCCTTAAAACATTTAATCCTGGGATTTCTATTTTATTTCACCTTTTAACAAATTCGAGGTATAGGTTCACCTAATGGCATATCAACAAATCGAGTACCACCCACTAATGTTTTTAACAAAACTCTTTTAGGGTTTTCAGATTTAACTTCCCCAATAATTTCAGCGTCTTTTCCAATGTGAGTAGATCTTATTTTTTCTAAAATATTTTGTGAATACTCAGCATTTACCGCCAAGAGAGCTCTTCCTTCACAAGCTATGTTATAGGGATCCAATCCTAACATATCGCAAATTGCAGTAACTTGTTTCTTGACTGGAACTTTTTCTTCGTCAATCCATATGCTTACATTTGATTTATGAGCCCAATCATTTAAAGCAGCAGCAATACCTCCACGAGTAGGGTCCTTCATAGCATGAATTAAGTTATTATTAATTTCCAACCTTATCACATTATAGACTTCAAGTAGTAGAGAAATATCTGATTTTAAATCTGTAGAGATGTTTAGTCCCTCACGTAAAGCCATCAATGCTATTCCATGATCCCCAATACTACCCGTCAAAATAATCTTATCTCCAGGCTTTAAATTGTTATCTAAAATTTTTATTTTTTTATCCTTAATACCAATACCTGTCGTTGCGATGATTATTTCATTTAAAGAACCTTTTGGCATTATCTTTGTATCTCCCGCGATTATCGCGATATTGGCCTTCTCCGCCATTAAATTCATTGATTTTATAATTTTCTCTAATTGGTTAAACATAAAGCCTTCTTCTATAATTAGTATAGATGTTAAAGCTAATGGTTCTGCTCCCATCATTATAAGATCATTCACTGTTCCGCATACACTTAAAGTACCTAAATCTCCCCCAGGAAAAAATAAAGGATAAATTGTATGGCCATCTGCAGTTATAACAATTTCTTTTTCATAATTTTCCAATGGGATTGTAGCTCCATCGTCTAATTCTTCAACACCAACTCCATTGTTTACATTTTTAAAAGCAATGTCTTTTGTTATGAACTGTATTAATTCTTCTTGTAGAATCCCACCAGCCCCATGAGCCAAGCGGATTAAATTCGAGCTCTCTTTTTTTCTACTCATAAATAAAAGAAAAGAAAGGAAAATTAAAAGAATTTAGGTTATATCTGATTAGCCATAAAATTTAAGATCTTAATTTATGAAATTAAATTTTTAAGAATCTTCGTAAATATAACAAAAAAATTTGCGATTATATATTAGAAGTTTTAGAATAAAACATTATGAATTAATTGTTATTTTGAATTTTTGATCATATTCAAAAAAATTTTTACTTAGTTGATATTATGTCGCTTTTTATCAAAGATCGATTAGAAAAGGAGAGAAAAACAATTAAAACGATGATTAGAATGTACTGCAAAAAATTTCATAATCCTATAAATGGTTTTTGTGAAAATTGTTTAGAACTATTGAAATATGCAAGTGAAAGATTAAATTACTGTCAATTTGGTAATAATAAACCTACATGTGAAAAATGCCCTATTCATTGTTATAAACCTGAAATGAGAGAGAAAGTACGTAAAGTGATGCGATATTCAGGACCTCGGATGATATATTCACACCCTATCATGGGTTTTCGACATTTATTTAAAAAAATGAAAAAATTTGAAAACATAAGCTAACCATGTTTTCTTTTTCATATCTTTTAGGTTTTTTCAGAAAGAAATCTTATTTTTTTAAAAACCAATCAAATTAATTTTATAAAATAACAAATATGTCAAAGAAAATCTAAAATGGTTTAGTTTTAGGTTATATGATCTATTTTATCATGATATTTATGCTTTAAAACACTATCTGCAATTGTAAACCTATTAAATAATCCTGCTGGATCTTTAATGGATTTTACAAGGACTTCAGGATCACGATCAGTACATAATGAACCCAATGTACTTATGAATTTTACACCTTGGTCTTTTATTCCGACGGGAGGCCCATAACATCCCAAGCAGGGTGCATTTGCTTTATTTGGACATATCGTACCACATCCCGCATGGGTAACTGGACCAAGACAAATATAGCCTTGTTCTAAAAAGCATTTATCTATCGTAGCTAATCCCTGATAATCTCTTTTTAATTCCGTAGGAACCTTATCAACTATTGACCTATCACAATGACTACAAACCGTTTTGGAACTGAATTTAAAGTTGGGATCATTTTTTAAAAGAAATAGTATCACTCCAATAATTTCATCAATTACAGTAATTCCTGTAGGATTAACCTTTAATCTTGAAATTAACCCACCGTTGGTTGTTGCTTCTTTTTGCTTAAAACTTTCAGGTTCATAGACAAGTCTCTGTAATAAGTCATCACGATAGTAAAAATTAGTTATACTAGATAATCCTAAATATAATATCAGAAAATGCTGTAAAATTCTTCTCGTTTTACCATTTAATTCATCTAAATCAAAAATCATTTTTTTTAAAATCTCAGTTTTATCGCTAGGATTAATCGTATATTCAAAACAGCCATAACAAGAATTTAAACTATGGGGGCATAATAACTTACAACCTGAAGCAGTTATAGGGCCAAAACATAGTTTTCCTTGATCTAAAAGGCAATCTTTATAATATAAATCGCAAGTATTACAAACTGAATTAGTTCTATGGCGATTTTTATGCCCATATTCTAATCGAGCTATTAAGAAATACATTAAAGCTATAATATTTTCTGTTTTAGGAGGACAGCCAGGGATAAACAAATCAACGCGTATTAAATCCTTAACATTATAAATGAAATTTTCAAATTTCGGTAAATTAATAACCGGTTCTTCAGCATTATCTTCTACGATAGATTCAATTTCCTTAAATTTTCTTTCTACTAATTCTTCTATGTCATATAAATTTGCTAAGCCTGCAATGCTTCCATAACATGCGCATGCCCCAAAAGCAACGATAATATCGCATTTTTGCCTCATAAGTTTTACTTTTACAAAGTCTTCTTCTGTTCGTACGACGCCCTCAATGAATCCAACTTTTACTTTTCCCTCATCTTTTTCTATTATTGAATCATTTTTAATGTCAAAAATTGTTGATAAATAGACGATTTCTAATTCAGGAAGAATAGGAAGTAATTCAAAATGAGCATTTAATATACTTTGATGACAACCCCAACAAGAACTAAGTTGCATAAAAACTACTGGTAAAGGCATTTTTTTTAATCCTAAATTGCTTATTTTAAAAAGATATGATTAGGTTACGATTTTTAGTAATTTAAAAATGCTGTTTATAAAAATTAAAGAAAATTTTGAATAGATATCATATCCTATCAAATTTATTTCTGATTTTTGTTTATAAATAAGTTTCAGATTTAAATTTTTGTAAAAAAAGTTGTTATAAATTGAAACAAAAAGCAAGATAATAGTTTAGGTTCTCTTAATTTATTAAAAGTAAAGGGAAAACTTATATTTTATTCAACTAATTACTCTCCTAAAGATAAATAACTTTTTAACAGTTTTAATTCTTTTTGAAGAAATATAAAAAAATAGTACAATTAAAAATTCAATATTCAATGTTAAATGAAGGGGAGATACGAGTTGTTAGAATATAAACCAGAAATTATTACTAATTTTTCAAATGAATTAGTCGATTCTTTAAGAGAAGCAGGTTTCACAGAAGTTGATGCATGTATTCAATGTGGGACCTGTTCTGGGGGATGTCCTTCAGGGAAAAGAACTGCATTGAAAGTAAGGACAATTATGAGAAAAGTTCAATTAGGTGTTACTGATGTTCTATCAGAAAATGATATATGGTATTGCTCAACATGCTATACCTGCCTAGAAAGGTGTCCCCGTAAATTACCAATTACAGATATGATATTATATTTAAGGAATTTAGCTGTTAAGAAAGGATTCATGCATGAAAAACATCAGGAATTATGCAAAAAATTTTGTTTTTCAGGTCACAGTGTTCCAATAGATAATAAAAAATGGCAAGACTTACGAGAATACTATGGTTTAGATCGAAGACCTCCCACCGTTCATTCCAACAAAAAAGATTTGATTGAGATAAAAAAACTTCTTGTAAGCTCTAAATTTATTGAATTATTGAATATAGATTCCGAAGAACTTGAAATTCAATCGGAAATTAAACCTGCTGAAGTTGAGGATACGATAGTAAATTATTTACTTAAAGAAAAAAAGTTGAAATCCTCAGAAATTAAACGATAAAACAAGAAAGAATGTTTTCCATGAAATCGAATAAAATGCCAGTATGTCGAGGCATCGTTAAAAATGGTACAAAATAAAAAATATTCATTATTTCTTGGATGTGTGATTCCAAACAGATATCCATTTATTGAATCAGTTACTAGAAAAGTATTTAAAAACTTAGGTATAGAAATCATCGAAATGGATGGGGCTTCTTGTTGTCCAGCCCCAGGGGTATTTCGTGGATTCGATATGGATACATGGTTAATCATTGGTGCCAGAAATATAACAATAGCAGAAAAAAATAAATATGATATTGCTACAATGTGCAATGGCTGTTATGGTAGTTTGCTCGAGGTTAATCATGAATTAAAGACTGATTTATTAAAGCAGAAAATGGTTAATGAGCACTTACTTAAAATCAATCGGCAATATAAGGGAAATATTAAGGTTAAACATATCATTGAAGTACTGTATAAAGATATTGGTATTGAAAAGATAAAACAAAAAATAAAATATGGACGTAAAAAAAAGTTAGATCTCAATGTAGCTGTACATTATGGCTGTCATCTTTTAAAACCCTCCGAAATCAGACCTTGGGGTGATGAAGTTGAACGACCCCGTTTTTTAGATGAGTTAGTTGAAATTACTGGATGCAAAAGTTTAGATTATAAAGATAAATATATGTGTTGCGGTGCCGCAGGAGCAGTAAGGAGCGCATTTAAAGAGTTATCATTAGATTTTACTAGGGAAAAATTAGAAAATATGGTAGCTGTGAATGCAGAAGCCATTATAACTGTATGTCCATTTTGCCATCTTCAATTCGATTTAGGTCAAATCGAGATTAATAATATTTTTAAAGATAAGCTTGATGCTCCTTTCAATATTCCAGTTATCTACTATACACAACTTTTAGGACTTGCATTGGGTATGAATCCTAAAGAGGTAGGATTAATAAAAACAAAAGATCTCACAGGAGTACCTCCTTTCATTTCAACCGAACCTTTTTTAAATAGAATAAGTGATAAAATTGAAGGATAAACCGAAAGTTGGAGTCTTTATTTGTCATTGTGGTAATAATATTGCAGGAGTTATTAATGTAGATAAATTAACTGAATATGCTAAGTTTTTACCAAATGTTGTAGAAGCATATAATTATAAATTCATGTGCTCGGAAATTGGACAGGATCTAATACAAGAAAAAATTAGAAGTGGTGAAATTAATCGAGTCGTTGTCGCTGCTTGCTCACCTCGCATGCATGAATCCACCTTTAGAAATGCTTGTGAAGAAGCAGGATTAAACCAATTTTTATATGAAATGGCAAACATACGTGAACATTGTAGTTGGGTAAATTTAAAAGACACCGATGGAGCTTATGAAATTGCACAATCGCATGTTAGAATGGCGGTTGCCAAAGCTAGTAATTTAAAACCATTAGAAAAATTCAGTGTGCCTGTTGAGCCCTCATGTTTAGTTGTTGGAGCAGGAATATCTGGTATGAATGCTGCTTTAGATCTCGCTAATTGTGGCTATAAAGTTTATTTGGTTGAAAAATCACCTACAATTGGAGGACATATGGCACAATTGGATAAAACTTTTCCAACATTAGACTGTTCATCTTGCGTAATTACTCCTAAAATGTCAGAAGTATTAAAAGCTAAAAATATAGAATTGATGACTTATTCAGAAGTTACAAATGTTTCAGGATATATAGGGAATTTCACTGTCAGTATAAAAAAATATCCCCATTTTATAGATCAAAACAAATGTACTGGTTGTGGAAGTTGTGCTGATGCATGTATAGTAGTAGCTGCTAATGAATTTGAATTGGGAATGAAAAAGAGAAAAGCTGTCTATGTTCCATTCCCTCAAGCTGTTCCAAGAAAATTTACAATTGATATGAATCACTGTATAAAGTGTGGAATTTGCGCTGAAGTTTGCCCTGTTAACGCGGTTAATTATGATGATGATATTAAATATATAGAAATTAAGGTTGGAACAATAATTTTATCAACAGGTTATGATCTTTATAATCCTACAGTATTGAGTCAGTATGGATATGGTAAGTTCCCAAATGTTATTACAGGAATGCAAATGGAGAGGCTTTTGAGTTCTTTTGGAGCAACTGAAGGTAAAGTTAAAAGACCTTCCGATTTAAAAGAACCATCAACTCTGATATTTCTCCAATGTGTAGGAAGTAGAGATTTTACCGAGAAGGGCAATAAATACTGTTCTCGTGTATGTTGTATGTATTCACTTAAACAAGCCCGTCTTTATAAGGAGAAACATCCAAATGCGAAGATTTATATATTTTATATTGATATTAGAGCCTTTGGTAAAGGTTATGAAGAATTTTATGATTCAACTGGAAGAGAATTTAATATTAAATTTATCAGAGGAAGGATTTCTGAAGTACTAGAAGATGATAATCATAACATCATTATTCGTGGAGAAGATACTCTATTACAAAGATTAATTGAAATAAAAGCAGATTTACTGGTTTTAGCCATAGGTTTAATACCGCGTAAAGATTCTCATGAACTTGCTCGATTGTTTAATGTACAACGATCAGAAGATGGTTTTTTGATGGAAGCTCATCCAAAACTTCGACCGGTAGAAACATTAACAGATGGAATTTTCATCGCAGGAGCAGCACAAGGTCCTAAAGATATTCCTGATGCTATTGCTCAAGCCAAAGCTGCAGCACTTCAGGCAGCACTTTTAATGGCTAAGGAAAAAATAGATATAGACCCTATTTTTTCATATGTACTAAGTCATAAATGTGCAGGTTGTAAAAGTTGTGTTAGTATTTGTCCATTTAATGCTATAACATTTAATAATCTTAAAAAAACTGCAGAAATAAACAAAATTTTATGTAAAGGATGCGGTACTTGTGTTGCGACTTGTCCTTCTTCTGCAATTATCCAAAATCAATTTGGAAATGCACAATTATTACCAATGATCCAGAACGTAGTTCAAAATATAGATAAAGCCGAAGGTTGATATAAACGTTAGATCTTCCATATTTTAATCCCTCAATTTTAGGAATTTTTTGCCACTGGTGCTCGTATGCTGGAGCTGATCAAGCTGGGACATCTCGTATGCAAAGATCTGCTAACCTAAGAATTTTAAGAGTAATGTGTGGAGGAAGAATTTCTCCGGAATTTATTTTAACTGCTTTGAAAGATGGTGTTGATGGTATTTTAGTCTCACATTGTCATCCTGGGGATTGTCATTATGTTTCAGGAAATCTCACGACGATTAGAAGATTGCCTTTATTTTTGCTGTATTTAAAGCAATTTGGGATAAATCCAAAAAGAGTTAAATATATATTTATATCTGCTTCAGAAGGTACAGAGTTGACTAAAGCTGTCAACGAATTTGTCGAAGAGTTAAGAGAGTTAGGACCTAATCCAATGAAAGAAAGAAGATCCTTGAATTTGTTAAGAAATTTACCTGAGGAGAAAAATTGTGTATCCTAGAGTTAAAATCTTTAAAAATAATGTATTAAATGAAGTAAAACTAAATTTTTATACGGAAAGTTATTCAATTGGGGTTGATAAAGAAAAGTGTATTGGATGTGGATTATGTATTAAAACTTGCCCAAATAATGCATATACCTACCCAAACTTAGATGGCAAAATTAGAGTTAAAACTGATGATTTAATACCAGATGCACCTAATGCAATGAAATGTTCATATTGTGGAACTTGTGCTTACATCTGTCCAATGTCTGCAATTTCATTAAAATATAATGACAAACCGATAGATATAAAAGATTTAGGAATTATAACCAAAAATGTAGTTCCAACCTTAAATTATAAAATTGTTAAACTAAAGAATAATCAAAATAAAGTAAAAGTATATTTAGATGGTGAAATTGGTGTAGATTGGGAAAAATGTATTTCTTGTATGTCATGTATAGATGTTTGTCCTTCAAAAGCGTTTTTTAAAACAAAAAATCAGCAGAATAACAATTCAACAAAAAATAAAGTATCTTTTCATCAATCCTCATGTATTAGCTGCGGTACTTGTGTAAGAGCATGTCCTAAAAAAGTAATAAATTTGAGAATTAATAATGTGTTTTATTCAGGTGATTATAAAAAGATTTTTTGGGAACCATTATTAAGTCGGATCAAGAGTTAAAATTATAAAAATCAACGAACTGCTTTATTCTTTATAAGAGATTTAATTATTTTTTTTTTAATATTAAATAGTGATCAATTTTAAATAAAGATCAAATGTATTGACGTTTTATTTATTATCCTCTTATTATTTGGAAGTTAATTCGATTAAAACCTAATTAAAGAAAGAAAAAAGAAGGTTACTCATATTTAAAGCAAGGAAAAAATGAATTCACTTCTAGAAAATCATTTCAATAAAAGTCACAATCGAGTAAAAGTTGTGAAATGTCCATAACTTTAATTGGAGAGTTATCTTCATTCGCAACTTGAAATAAATTATTTTTGCAAAACACACAAGAACTAACAAGAACTTCGGCTCTTGTTTCTAAGGCTTCTTTTAATCGATCTTCACGTATTCGTATCATGCAAGTACGAGTTTCGGTTATTCTATCCCTACCAACTTCAGCAGCAATATCACCATATAATGCTTTCACTCCACCTCCAGCTCCACAACACCATGCCATATCTTTGTTATGTTTCATTTCAAATAACTTTACTCCTTCAATCATTCGAATTAGTTCTCTAGGTTCTTCATAAACACCACAATATCTACCTAAATGACATGGATCATGATATGTTATTAATAATGGATCATCTTTAGTCCGTTTTGTATATCTTATTTTTAGATTTTTTTCTTTTACAACCTTTAAAACATATTGAGTTAAATGATAAAGATTAAAGCCTAAATTATAATCTGCGATTCTAGAATACTCTAAATTGAAAGTCGAAAAACATCCAGAACATGAAAATACAACATTTTTAACACCACTCTTACGAATCATCTTAATATTGTGCATTACTAGTTCATGTGCGGCATCTTCCAACCCAGTACGAAATAATACAGAACCACAACACCTTTCTTCGGGAAAAAGAACAAATTCAATACCTAATTTATCTAACACTTGACTTGTTGCGGATACAAGTTCTTTATTTCTATACGAAGATGTACAACCCACAAAATAGCCAACAGAATAAAGATTCTCTTCTTCTTTGGTAGTAATTCTCTCCTTTGCACGTTCATAAGCTCTAGCTCCTTCCTCACAAGAATCACACCAATTAAATCTATCGACATGATCTTCAAGGAAGGGATTATTTTTCTCTATTATTGAACCTTTAAGAGCCTTCAATTTTTCTGGCATTGCTCCTCTTTTTACAACTTCCTTCCGAAGGTTTTGAAAAACACTTAAAGTATCAACTCCAACTGGACAAACGACTTTACAATTACCACATAACATGCAACGAAATACAGAAGGAACTATTTCATTTTTTTTAAACTTAATATCTTTACGATCCAATGCCTTTATAATTCTATTTCGACCACCAGCATAATCTGTTTCACTCCAAGAAGTATTATATACTTTACAAACATGACGACAATACCCGCAGTGAGTACAACGCTCATATGAATATATATCTTTAAATTTATCCGAAGGTTGTTTAAGATTATCTCTTGAAGGAGATACTAATCCAGCTACTGGTGGACCAGTTGTAATTACGTCTTTTATGTCTTCTTTTTCTTTACCTTCACTCATTTGTCATTATCTCTTTTTTAATAATTTTTCTATTGAAATAATATATTAATTCATATTAAATCTAATTGTTATATATTATATCTCATACTTTTGTTTTGATTTTAGTAATTTTATATAATATTTTAGCCATGTAAAATAGTAAAGAAACCCTCCAAAATTTCATTCTCGCATCGGTTAATCGATACGAATTAAATAAATGTTTTGGATCTACTTTATCCTTTAGAATTTTCCATCTCTTTACTTCCTCAGGCTTATACTTAATTAAGTAAAAAGTATTGACAATTCCGATCGTATAAAGTCTGTCTCCTTGGTTAAATGCTTTAATAGATAATTCATGTAATAGAGCTTTTACGGTAAAAAATTCTCGCGGTTTACTAATATCAGTAAGTCCAAAGATCTTTACTCTTGTCCATCCCTTTTCACCTGAGATAGAATAGGAAGCAGTTGGGAATTTATATTTTTTCTTCTTGTTTACATACTGTTTTATAAAACTCTCTAATCTTTCATCAGAAATCCAATATTCTTGAAATATTAAGTTCCTCGTCGACAAACCAATCGATACTTCGGCATCGCTGATGTCTCGCCACTTTTCTTTTAGATAATAATTATCTACTTCAATAGTGTTTATTTTTGAAGCATAGTTTTTAACACCTGATACGCTCTTTGAAGTTGCTTCAGGATCGTCATAAAAAACTGCCCAGACTAACCATTCATTTTCTGGAAAATTTACATGTGAATACTTTTCAAAATCTCTCTCTGAAATTGAAAGGAATAAAGGTTTATTTGGAAGATCATACTTGAGGCTTTTATAAAATTTAATAGCTTGGTCTATTGAATCAAACCCATAACCTATTATTTCTAAGGAAGTTTTTAATGTCGTTACAGATAATTCAACACTCGCTATTGCGCCATATATTCCATAAGTTCCTATAAGATCCTTTAGAGAAATTTCTTCATTAGAATCTCTTGAAATTTTAACTATAGATCCATCTGGTTTAACTAAATCTAATGAAATAATCGAATCCTCCATTGATCCATACTTTAGTACACCTATTCCTGCTTTTCCTGGAGTAGCAATAAAGCCTCCTACACAAGATGTTTTAAAACTAGTTGGAAAACTTTTTGGTTCAAGCCCATAATCTGCAAGTGCTTCTATTAAATTTAACCAGGAAATTCCACTTCCAACCTTAACAATCATTTTTTCTTTGTTAACTTCGACAACTTTATTTAATCTACGCATATCTATAATAACACCTCCCTTTGAAGGTGTTGCTGAAGAAAAACATGAAGTACCTGCAGCTCTAATCGTAACTGGGATATTAAGTTCCCTACACTTCTTAATGGCCAATGAAAGTTCGTGAGTATTAGCCGGGCGGACGATATGACTCGCAAGATATTTCTTTTTAAACTTATAATGATAAGAGGGTAGTGAAGTCAAATCAGCGGAAGCAGATTCAAGTTCATAAGGATTAGTGCTTACATGATATGAAGATATAAATTCCAAAAATTGACTTTCCAGATCTTGCTTACCTTTACTTTTTTTTTGACTATCAACATAACTATTGTTAGATTGTTTCAATTCGCTATAACACCTATATTTGTTATAATAAGAATAAATTGTTATTTAAATAATATCCCAATAAGAAAGCAGCCCACCAACATACCAGGGTAATATAACCAGTTAATTTTGCAGGTTTTCTCTCTGCCGCGATTCCAAACAACATGCTAAGAAAACCTGTAATTAAACCTATAGATCCTAAAATTATATGGGGTAGATGTTGTATGATCGGATAACCACGTAACCAAGCATTAGGTGAAATCTTTATCACAGCTGCTGATACATTGACTACGGTTAATATCCAAGAAGTCCCTGCTAAAATACCATGCACTTTTACAAATTTATTTTCATTCACAAGTACTAGAACTGTAGCAATTGAAATTAATAATAAAGCAGGTAATCCTAAATATAAACCTAAATGATCAAACATCATTGATAATATATTTAATTTAGGAGGTGCTCCTATTATGATTTCAACATAAGCAAAGGGACGAGTCCCAGTTGAATTATCCCCTGCTAATATAAAGAGAGTATAAGATTTTTTTATTAAAGTAGGGGTTACGTTAAATACAACGGTTATTGCATCAGGATTAGAATCTAAATCATCTCCGGACCCATCGACTATTCTATTTGATGAAGGAAGGATAATAAATAGATCATTATCTTTAGCGCCGGGATAAGCCTGAACGAATAAATCTGGTCCTGTAGCTGTAACATTAAAAACAGAATATGACTCATTATTTATTTCAGTTGTTACTGGAACTGTGTTTGAAATTGTATATGGCCCAAAATTCCCATGGCAACCACTTGATTCATGGGTATCCCCAAAATTGGGTCTTGCACTCCCAAAGATAAATATAGGGATAAATAATAAGCCGATAATACTAAAGAATAGGATAAGAGTTTTCTTTTTCATTTTACTTTCCAATTTTAATAAATTAAAATAATATTTCTAAATTGTATGGTGAATTTAAAAATTTGATCGATATAATTTAAAAATTTTAATTTTTTTAAAAGATTATAGCAAAATTTACCCCTATTTTGTTCGATAGTAAAAATGTTTATTAAAATTCTTTAATAATAACACTTTAGGTAATTTTTATGAAGTCAGATAAATTATCTCTCAAACAATTTATTATCATCAATCTGGTGTTAATTTTATTCTTGTTTGGATTCGTTCCTGTAATTTTAGACTTAATAGAAATTGGAAACAGAATAATTGTTATATTTTTCCTAGGTAATTTTCTTATATTATTATTAGTTGTTGTATTAATCGTTGATTTCCTCCTACTGGTTGTAAATAAAATGAATTATCAATTCTTATCTATGCTCAATATGTTTCTTACACTATTATTATACGTACTCTTTATCTACAGTTTTCTTAATAATATATTTGAAATAATTTATGTTATGACCTATAGTAATTCAGCACTTCCTCTTATATATAGAATTGTTTTTATTTGGGCAGGAGAACATGGTTCGATATTGACTTGGATGGTATTCAATTCAATAATACTTTACTTTTATAGAATTAAAAATCAATATAAAGAAGACTTGATTTTTAGACGTTCTGTACTTTTATCGTTGTTTATTTCTGTTGTATTTTTAATAATATTATTTTCAATGAATCCTTTTGAGGTAGATTTAACCCCTGCATTCGTAAATGGAAACCCAAGCTTGGATCCTAGTCTTGATCCTAAACCTATTTTAATGTCACCATTTATGATATGGCATCCATTTTTTACTTTTATTGCTTATGCTATTTTCTTGATTCCATTTACTATAAATATTGCTGAAATAACGACACGGAACTCTAAATTAATGAACTCATATATACAGGATTTTTATAATTTTTCTATCAAATTTGGATGGCTGGTTCTCACCTTAAGTATTGGATTGGGTGCCTATTGGGCTAAAATTGCTTTAAACTGGGGAAGATATTGGGGATGGGATCCCGTAGAAACCGTATCTCTTATTCCATGGCTCATGTGCACAGCATTCTTTCATACAATCAGTTTCAAGAATAAAAATCCAAATTTAATAAAATTAAATATAGGTCTAATTTTCTTATCAATAATTTACTCCACATTGGTTACTAGGGGTGGAATTTCACCAATTCATTCTTTCACTGGGACTACAGAACTAATTATTTGGACTGCTTTAGTAGGATTTCTCTTAACAATAGGTTCCCTTTATGTAATATATGTTGTTTTAGATTATTTATTGGAAGAGTATAGAAACAAAAAACTTTTATTTGATTACTTGAGTTATCTATTTCTATTTGGATTATCATTTGTGTGTGTGTTTGGACTTTTTATTACACCATTGACTAATATTTTGTCGAATTATTTTACCGTAGATGAAATTTACATTGGACCTGATTTCTATATTACAATAAATTTAATCTTAGCATTTGGTTTAGCTGTAACACTAATTTTTTGCTCTATTTGGGAGTATTTTGAACTCAAAGTGATAATATTAATAATTGTTTTAGGATTATTAGCTCAATCAGTCTTATCCTTCTCTATATTATTTACTTCTGGAGTATGGATAAATCCTATAATCGCTATATATTTTATGGCTATTTTCTCTTCAGCATATAAGTTTGCAAGAAATTTAGAAGTAAAAAAAGGAATTGAATATTTCTTTAGATTGAATTCTAAAACAATAATTCATTCAGGTATCTCATTCATTCTTGTGGGTACAATAATTCCTTCAATTTTTGAGATTTTTCAAGATATATTTTTTATCACAGGATTTTTCCTTCTATTGGTAGGGATAATCCCTTCAATAATGAGATCTATCATTCCAAAAAAAAATTCATAAAAAAAAATGAGAGTATCATTAATTACTTTGCAATCAGTTAACCTAAATAAAATCAATATAGCAGAAAGTACTGATTTAGTATTTCAACTTACCTTATATGGTAAAGTTGTTGCTGAAATAATTTTAGTAATAACAACATACAGCTATAAACGATTTTTAATAAATTTTTTTTATTTTTAATTATTTTTTAATTATTAAATTTTAAATTTTAAATTTTATCAAGAAGTTAGTTGGATAAATGAAACGATGGTTAAATCTAATCATGATATAATAAATTGTATTAATGTTTCGAAACAATTTGGTTATTTTTTTGCACTTAAAAAAATTTCTTTTAAGATTAGAGAGCATACAATTTTTGGAATCGCGGGAGCAAATGGGGCTGGAAAAACAACTTTAATTAAGATTTTATCAGGACTTTTGAAACCAACTTTTGGTAATATTGTAATTAGGGGATATAATTATGAAGAAAATCCTAAAATAATAAAGCAAAACATTGGAATTACAACTGATGAATCATTCCTTTTTGAAGAATTAACTATTTTTGAAAATTTAAAATATTACGCTAATTTGCATTTAAATTTTGAAAAAGATAAGATTAAAAACACAATTGAAAATTTATGTGAAAAATTCACTTTAAAGGATTGGATAAACGAACCTATTAGAATTTTATCACAGGGGATGAAACAAAAAGTTGAATTAATTAGAGCAATAATACATCAGCCATCTATTCTCTTTTTGGATGAACCTTTTTCTGGATTAGATTATAATACAATCACATTGTTATTAGATTTCTTCAAAGAGTTAAAAGAGGACAAGAACATGTCGATAATTCTCACAACACACAATATTGGTCTATTCCAACAGATTTGTGATGAATTAATAATTTTGAGAAAAGGTAAAATCAACAAAATCATTACAAGTGAGCAATTTGATGAAATTCAAATTAAATCATATTTTTAAGGTGTATATATATTGGAAAATGAAAAAATAAACTTGAAATCTAGATTAAAATTGTTAAGGGTTATACTTTCTAAAGATCTTAAATCTGAACTTCGACAACCCAATGATTTATTTTCTATTTTTCTATTTGATTTAATCTCAGTGTTTATATTTTCTTCAGTTTATAATTTTGGAACCCAATATCAAACAATGCCACTTGAAATTTTTGTAATTGAAAACTGGCTTATTATTTTTTTTACCCTTGTTTATATTATGACTAAACTTTTTGTTAAAGAGAAAGATTCTGGAACTATTTGGGGATTAATCTCCTCACCTGCCTCTGCTAGCCTAATTCTAATAAGCAAAACCATTTTTTGTTTTATTTTATTAAGTTTCGTTGAGGTTATCCTTTTTCTATTTAGTATTTTTATATCTACTCCCTCGATTACTGAATTCAATTTAAATCAATTATTAATTTATATTATTTTTGGGGTACTATTACCTACAATCGACTTGTCTATTTGTGGAAGCTTAGTTTCTGCTTTCTCTATGTATGTTAAAAATAAATCTTTTGTTTTACCAATATTATTATTTCCTTTAATCTTGCCAATAATCACCCCCATTATATCTATAAATATAAAGATTTTAGAAGGAGAATTAATTTCTAGTGTATTTTACGAAATAATATTTTTTTGTGCTCATATTATTCTTATGAGCTCAATTCTATCATTAACATCAGAAGTTCTTTTATATGACTAAACGAAATTTAACTACATTGTGTAAGTACCTGATTAGCTAATAAAATTAAAGATGAATTAAAAACACCAGTAACCACAACTTCAATTCCGTTTTTTAAATCTGTTGGAGGAGTTAGCCCATTCATATCAATTAAAATCCTAAATTCATCTTCAGTTAAATTAAAATCATTACCAGCAAAACCCTCTACAATTCCTATAACTTGGATTTCTTTATTATCATATTTAGTGGGATTTGAGGCCACCTGAGAAACTTTGAGGTATGGACGAGTATTTGTTGAAAGCATTACTATTATAACTATAACAGATATGGCAATAGCAGCCAATGCAATAATTTTAGATTTTTTCATTTTCATTTACGACACTTCCCTAATTTAGATTTTTCTCTAAATTTTTAATTTTTTTCAATATTCGTTTTAAACGCAGTTTAGGATATAGGATTAAAATTATTATAACTGTCCAAAATAAAATATAACTAAAACTTATAGTTATTAAATCTGAATAGAAATATTTAGCTGACATTTTATTTATTCCTCTATTAGTCTTATTTGAATAATTTCCTCCAATTTTGCTTTTGCGTTATCTAATTCTCCTAGTCTTTGAATAACATGAAAAAATAGGATAGTGAATGCAATCAAATTAAAAATTAACATAAATATTTTCACAGGATCCCAATAAATATTACCTGATTCCCCAGGTGTTGGATTAATTAAGGGATGTAAGCTAGTGAATAGTTCTACCGAGAAGTAACTTAAGGGAACTGTAGGGAATAAAGCAATACCTAAAACTGAAGATAGTTTTGCTTTTACTTCTTTATCTTCAATCATACTCCTAAAAATCAAATAAGCTAAATAAGACAGAAGTAATACTAAAGTCATAGTTTGTCTAGCATCACTCCATTGCCAATAAATATTATTATAATCTCCAGAAGTAGCATTATACCATAATGAACCAGTGACTAAAGCAAGTGTAGTAAAAACTACCCCAACAATTATACTATTTGTACCTAATCGGTTCCATTTTATATTACGTTTCTTCAAATAAAAGACGTGAAATAATAAACTAATACCGAAAGAGAGATAAGCAAGCCATGCACCAGAAACATGATAAAAAAATACTATATATACAATACGATTAGGATCACCCCATACAACGAGACCAAAAGATGTTAATATTAAAATTAAAAGCAAGTTAATCAATAACATTACTAATGAAAGGATTAACAAGAAGTTAGTTTTAAACAA